>URVF01000027.1 GCA_900551185.1 uncultured Collinsella sp.
TCGCACGGAGAGCACATTAAGTGCTCTCCGGCTCGTGCGGAACTCGCGATCGACCAAAGCCCCCGGCGCGCCCTCTTCCTTGTGGCGTTTTGGCCTGCAGCTTGCGAACGTTGCTTTGCCCGTTCGCTTTTTGATCTGGAGAGCCGGGTGGGCTGATAGATAGATACGAGTAGGGGCTCTCCCGTACATGGACGGGAGAGCCCCTTGTTGCGTTTGGGCTGTTGGTGCGACCTAGAGATGCGAGATGATCAGTTCCATCTTGCCTTCAAGTTCAATCTGGTCCACGGTGCTCGGAGCCAGTAGGTGGCTTCCCTTGTGGACGGGGTCGCCGCAGACGGTGCCTTCGCCGTCGATGACCGACAGGCACATGAAGGGCCAGCGCTGGTCGAGGGTCTTGCTGCCGTTGACGCGCACGCGATCGACGGTGTAGCAGGGGTTGGACTCGAGCTCGGTCACGCCGTCCACCTCGGGCGCGGTCACCGTGCCGTCGGTCGGAGCCTGAGCATCAAAGTCGATGCAGTCGAGGCTCTGCTCAATGTGCAGCGGGCGTAGCTTGCCGTCGGTGCCGGGGCGGTCGTAGTCGTACAGGCGATATGTCACGTCGCTCGACTGCTGCGTCTCCAAAATGAGCGTGCCGGTCTTGATGGCGTGCACGGTGCCGGAATCAATCTGGAAAAAGTCGCCCTTGTGAATCGGCAGCACGTTGAGCATGTCGTCCCAACGTCCTTCCTCGATCATCTGTGCGGCCTCGGCGCGGTCCTTGGCACGCTGGCCGACGATGATTGTGGCGCCGGGCTCGCAGTCCAGCACATACCAGCACTCGGTTTTGCCCAGGCTGCCGTTCTCGTGCTTGGCGGCGTACTCGTCGTTGGGATGAATCTGGATCGAAAGGTCGTCCTTGGCGTCCAGAATCTTAATGAGCAGCGGGAACTCCTTGCCCTCGCAATTGCCAAAGAGCTCGCGGTGCTCGGTCCACAGCCATGACAGCGTGTGACCGGCGTACGGGCCCTCCGCAATCTGGCAGTCGCCGTTGGGATGGGCCGAGATGGCCCAGCACTCACCGATGGGACCCTCGGGAATGTCGTAGCCAAACACGGTCTCCAACTGGCGGCCGCCCCAGATCTTTTCGTGGAAGATCGGCGTGAGTTTAATCAAATCGGACATGTGCATACTCCCATAAGGTTGTGCGGGTGCCGCGTAAGACGGCTCAAAACGAGCGCCCGCGTGACTACAAAAACCTATGCCAACGTTACGTTGTGCAACTCAAAGCGATCGCCAACGTTGCGCGAGATCGAATACTCAAAGGCGGCGCCGCTGTCCAAAAAGCCAATCTGGGTGAGCTCGAGCAGGGGAGAGCCAAGTTTGGTGTCCAGACGCTCGGCTTCTTCCTCGGTTGCTGCCACGGCGCGAATGGTACGGTGGAAGCTCGAAATCTTCAGCCCACATTGCTCGCGGATGAAGCGGTAGACCGATCCGTACAGGTCCTTCTTTTTAAGGCCTGGAATCAGCTCGAGGGGCATGTAGGTGTACTCGATAACGATGGGCTTCTCATCGGCCTGACGCACGCGCACGACGTGATAGGCAAAGTCATCCTCGGCAATTCCCAGCTGGGCTGCGATGTCCGCTGGTGGATTAACGATCGAGAAATCGTAGACCACCGAGGTCACCTTCTCCCCGCGATGCTCATACGAAAAACCCTGGGCACGGTCGTTTTTGCCTTGGAAAAACGCCTGGCCGGGAAGTCCCGCCGTGTCCTTAACGTAGGTACCCGATCCGCGTCGGCTGGTAATAAGACCTTCCTCGGTGATTTGCTCGATAGCTCGTTTGACGGTGATTTTGGAAACGCTATAGAGCTCGCAGAACTCAACGACGGTGGGAAGCTTGTCGCCCGGTTTAAGAGCGCCATCCTCGATAGTGCGACGAATATCTGCAGCTATCGCCTCGTATTTTGGGATCACGGAACCTCCTTTCCAACCTGATTGAGTATAAAAGAAAGTATAGTCAACACCTAAGTATCTCTATTGAGTTATTGAAAAGTTCGAGAAAGATAAAATTAAAAGTCGCCCCGCTTGAAAAATTAGAGCGTTTTAAATGATAAACATCTGAGTAGTGTCGTGTTGAGAAATGATCGGTCCGAGGACGGGGCCGAACCGATATAACACCCAGCGAACCGAATCTCGTACTCTGCGCTTCCCCAGATAAAACCTGCCAAAACAAACCTGTCCTTTTTGGTAGGTTTTTGCCTTGGGAGCGGTACCATACAGGCAATGTTTAAACGAGAAAGGCGGGCTCCCATGGAACCTAAGCAGTATTACATCGGCATCGACGTCGGCGGCACCTCGGTCAAGGAGGGTCTGTTCGATGAGGACGGAAACCTGCTTGCCAAGGCCAGCGTGCCCACGCCTCCCATCGTTGACGCTGCGGGCTTTGCCGCGGTGACCGAGGCTATCGACCAGGTGGTCGCCAAGGCCCAGATTCCGCGTGCCTTTGTGTCGGGCATTGGCCTGGCCGTTCCGTGCCCCATCCCGGCATCGGGCGATGCCAAGGTCAAGGCGAACATCGCCATCAACCTGCCCGAGCTGAGGGTCGCCATTCAGGAGCACTGCCCCGATGCGGTCGTTAAGTATGAGAACGATGCCAACGCCGCCGCCATGGGCGAGGCCTGGCTCGGTTCTGCCAAGGGCGTGCAGAACGTGGTGATGGTCACCATTGGTACCGGCGTGGGCGGCGGCGTTATCGTTAACGGCGACGTGGTATCGGGCGTTGTGGGTGCTTGCGGCGAGATTGGCCACATGTGCCTGAACCCGGCCGAGGAGCGCACCTGCGGCTGCGGCGGCCATGGCCACCTGGAGCAGTATTCCAGCGCCACCGGCGTGGTGAGCAACTACCTTGCCGAGTGCGAGAAGGCGGGCATCGAGCCCATCGAGCTGACCGGCCCCTCCGATTCCAAGGACGTGTTCCAGGCCTGCCGCGAGGGCGACAAGCTCGCGCTGGCCGCGGCCGATATCATGGCCGACTATCTCGGCCGCGCACTGGCGCTTATTGCCAACGTGGTTGATCCCGAGATGTTCCTCATCGGCGGCGGCGCCTCCGCCTCGGCCGATGTCTACCTCGACAAGGTTCGCGAGCACTTTAAGCAGTACGCGCTTTCCGCCTCGCGCGAGACGCCCATTAAGGTCGCTTCGCTCGGAAACGACGCCGGCATCATCGGTGCTGCCTACGTAGCCCTGCGCGCTGCCGGTAAATAGCTGGTGCAAGGGGGACAGGTTACTTTGCACCAACATGGTGCAAAAGGGACAGCCTTGGCCCCCGTGCCTGCGCCCCAAAATATGCCGTGGCCCTTCCGTCTGCGAAGGCTCGGCATCGGCGTGCTACCATAGCTACGTCCAAGTACACATATCAAGTGGAGGATATCCATGGCAAACGTTCTTGTCTTTGGTCACCAGAACCCCGATAACGACGCCATCATGAGCGCCGTCGTCCTGTCCCAGCTGCTCAACCAGGTTGAGTATGCCGGCAACACCTACGAGGCCTGCGCCCTTGGTCAGCTTCCGGCCGAGTCCGCCAAGCTGCTCGCCGACGCCGGCATCGCCGAGCCCCGCGTGATCGAGTCCGTCGAGGCTGGTCAGCTCGTCGTCCTCACCGACCACAACGAGTCTGCCCAGTCCGTCGCCGGCCTTAAGGACGCCACGGTCTTTGGCGTTGTCGATCATCACCGCATCGGCGACTTCGAGACCGCCGGCCCGCTGCACTACATCTGCCTGCCCTGGGGCTCCAGCTGCACCATCGTCACCAAGCTCGCCGGCGTGCTCGGCGTTGAGCTTTCCGACGTCCAGGCCAAGCTGCTGCTCTCGGCCATGATGACCGACACGCTCATGCTCAAGAGCCCCACCACCACCGATGTCGACCGCGCCGTCGCCGCCAAGCTCGGCGAGCAGGTGGGCGTCGACCCGGTCAAGTTTGGCATGGAGGTCTTCCTCACCCGTCCGTCCGGCTCCTTCACCGCAGCTGAGATGGTCGGCAACGACATCAAGATGTTCGAGCCCGCCGGCAAGAAGCTGCTCATCGGCCAGTACGAGACCGTCGACAAGAGCCGCGCGCTCGGCATGATCGACGAGATTCGCGAGGCCATGCGCGCCTACGCCGCCGAGAAGGGTGCCGACGGCATCGTCCTGTGCATCACCGACATCATGGAGGAGGGCTCGCAGGTCCTGCTCGAGGGCGAGACCGAGGCTGCTCAGAAGGGTCTGGGCATTGCCGACGAGCACGACGGCGTCTGGATGCCGGGCGTCCTCTCCCGTAAGAAGCAGGTCGCTGCCCCCATCATGGCCGCCTGCTAGGTTTAGTTGACCAAACGCCACGACCGGATCGCGGACGCCCCGCGCTCCGGTCGTTTTTTGTGCACGGCGCTGCGTCGTCTCTTGGACAGGCGTGCCCGTGCCGTTGAGCAAATAATGTTCAACCTGTGGTTCCGCTTTTCGGCCATGCCTGCGTGCTTGTCGTGCAGGGTAGGCTAGATGCAAGCGTAATACGTTAGAGCGCGGCGCCGCCACTTGGGCGGGCCGTGCTTTTTTAAGACGGGAGCTTTCCCGTGAAAGGAGCCGCCCATGGCAGCAACTGAGCAGCTGTTCAACGTTCGTGAGCGCAAGCGCTTTGAACGTCACGACATTTGGGAGCGCATCGCCGAGAACGGCACGATTTCCGCCGCCGTCATGGTCTTCGCCGCCATCGCCGCCGTCATTTGCGCCAATACCGATGCCTATGAGGCCATCCATCACTTTTTGGAGACCCCGCTGTATGTGGGTCTGGGCAACCTTACGGCCGGTCTCACCGTTGAGCTATTCGTCAACGACTTCCTCATGGCGATTTTCTTTTTGTTGGTGGGCATTGAGCTCAAGTACGAGATGACAGTTGGCGAGCTCAAAAACCCGCGCCAGGCTATGCTTCCCATGCTGGCGGCCGTGGGCGGCGTCGTCGTTCCCGCCTGCATCTATCTGATCTTTAACCATGCCGGCGCGCACAACGGCTGGGCCATTCCCATGGCAACCGATATTGCCTTTGCGCTGGGCGTGCTGTCGCTTTTGGGCAATCGCGTGCCCAACGGCGTGCGCGTGTTCTTCTCGACGCTCGCCATCGCCGACGACCTCATTTCCATCGCCGCCATCGCCATCTTCTACGGTCAGAGTCCCAATCCGTTTTGGTTGGGCGCCGCCGCGCTTGTGACCTGCGCGCTCGTGTGGCTCAACAAGACGCAGCATTACCGCCTTGCCCCGTATTCGGTACTGGGCCTGCTGTTGTGGTTCTGCATGTTCAAGAGCGGCGTGCATGCTACGCTCGCCGGCGTCATCTTGGCCTTTACCATCCCGGCCAAGTGCGGCGTCAAGCTCGATAGCCTCACCGATTGGTTGGGCGAGTGCCTGCCGCTGCTCGATGACCGCTACGATGACGAGGCACACATCCTGGGCCAGCATGACTTTACCGTCTCGACCACCAAGGTCGAGCGCGTCATGCACCGCGTGACCCCGCCGCTCATTCGCATGGAGCGTCTGATCTCCACGCCGGTCAACTTTGTGATCCTGCCGATCTTTGCGTTCGTCAACGCACAGGTTCGCCTAGTGGGCGTGGACATGAGCACGCTGCTCACCGACCCGGTGACGCTCGGCGTGTACTTTGGCATGCTGCTGGGTAAGCCGATCGGTATCTTTGGCATGACGTTCGCCTTGGTCAAGCTCAAGGCCTGCGAGCTGCCGCACAATGTCAACTGGCATATGATTGCCGGCGTGGGCATTCTGGGCGGTATCGGCTTTACCATGTCGATTCTCATCAGCGGCCTCGCCTTCCCGACGGCTCAGTTTGAGGTTCTGGCTGCCAAGGCCGCTATTCTCGCCGGCTCTGTCACCGCGGCCGTACTTGGCATGATCTACATGAGTGTGATCTGCAAGCACCCCGCGCCCAAGAACGAGTAGGCGCGTAGAAACAGACGCCAGAGCCTGCTCGAGCGCGTGTAAAACGCGGTTTTGAGTGGTACTTGCCACCTGCCGGACACCCCAGTGGCCAAAAAACGCCGTTTGTGAGTACTGTCACAAACGGCGTTTCATTTTAGGCGCGAAAAATAATGTACAAATCTATTCTGTCTGTGCATTAACGATTGCGTGGCTGGACGAAAAATGCCGATGCATCCTTCCAAAACCGGACGCAAAAGGCCAAGACTGGCCTTTTTAATTCAAAATCGCTGTTACTAAAAAAGTAACAGTACTCATATTTGCTATTTTTTGACCACAGGCCCCAATGACTAGGTTTATTCCACGGTGCCGTAGATGGCGCCCCAGCCGTGGGCGGCCAAGGCGGAGTTGAGCTGGTCGCAAAGTGACTGGCGGTCGTAGTAACCGGGCGGCAAAAGGTTCACGATTTCCATGAGATCGGGCGCCAGGTCCAAGATCTCGGCCTGTACGATCAGATCCAGGCGGTCGATGGCGCGGCGGTCGTAAAACAGCCCGTCGACCAGGCGCTGCAGGTCGCCGAATTCCTCGGCCCTAAACGAACCGTACTCCATAGTGCCTCCTTGGGCGCCTCACGCCGGCATGCGCGGCGATTCGTAATTTATTGCGATGGACTTAATCTATCACGGCTTCATACCGTTGCGGCGGTGGCGGTCTATACTTAGACGAACTGCAACGTCCCGCTTCGCGAAAGGTCGCACCCATGCAGACGATCTACCAGAAGATGGAAACCACCGAACTCGATGCCGCCATCGAGGCACTCAAAACCGAGGTCGCCGAGGTCAAGGCCAAGGGCCTGGCGCTCGACATGGCCCGCGGCAAGCCGTCGCCCTCCCAGGTGGACATCTCGCGCCCCATGCTCGATATCCTCAATGCCGATGCCGATCTGCACGACGGCAACGTCGATTGTTCCAACTACGGCTGCTTTGAGGGTATTCCCTCGGCACGCAAGCTGGCGGGGGAGTTCCTGGGTTGCCCCGCCGAGCAGACGCTCGTACTGGGTTCGTCGAGCCTGCTGATCGAGCACGATATCGCCGGCATGTTCTGGCGCTGCGGCTCGTGCGGTAGCGAGCCTTGGGAGGCTTATGAGGCCGCGCATGACGGCAAGAAGGTCAAGTTCCTGTGCCCTGTTCCCGGCTACGACCGCCACTTTGGCATCACTGCCGACTTGGGTATCGAGAATGTCCCCGTCGCGATGACCGACAACGGCCCCGACATGGACGAGATCGAGCGCTTGGTTGCCGCCGACGACTCCATCAAGGGCATCTGGTGCGTGCCCAAGTATTCCAACCCCACGGGCATCACCTTTAGCGAGGACACCGTGCGTCGCCTGGTCGAGATGCCCACGGCCGCGCCCGATTTCCGCATCTTCTGGGACAACGCCTACTGCGTGCACGACCTGTACGACGAGACCGACGAGCTCGCCAATATCTTCGACCTCGCTCGCGCGGCGGGCACCGAGGATCGCGTGGTGGCCTTCGCCTCGACGTCCAAGATCACCTTCCCGGGCGCCGGTATCGGCTTTATCGGTGCGAGCCCCGCGGTCATCGCCGAGTTCTCCAAGCGCCTGAAGGCAGGCCTTATCAGCGCCGACAAGCTCAACCAGCTGCGCCACGTACGCTTCCTTCCCACCATCGAGGCGGTCAAGGAGCACATGAAAAAGCATGCCGAGTTCCTGCGTCCGCGCTTTGAGGCCGTCGAGCGCAAGCTCACCGAGGGCTTGGGCGACACAGACTGTGCCACCTGGACGCACCCCCGCGGCGGCTACTTTGTAAGCTTCGATGGTCCCGAGGGCTCGGCCCAGAAGGTCGCCGCGCTTTGCGCCGACCTGGGCGTCAAGCTCACGCCGGCCGGTGCTACCTGGCCCTATGGCAAGGACCCGCGCGACACCAACATCCGCATCGCGCCGAGCTATCCCACGGTCGAGGACCTGGAGGCCGCGCTCGATGTGCTGGTGCTGGCTGTGAAGCTGGTCGCTGCCGAGCTTGCGCGTGCCGAGCGCGCCTAACGCGCGGCTTCCCGTACTATCCGCACTTTCGATACGTAAAGGAGCGTATACATGGATTTGGGTATTTCCACTAACCCCACGCCGGAGCTCTACACCATCAAGGTGGCCGGCGAGATTGATATCTCTAACGCCGATAGCCTGCGTAATGCCATCGACTTGGCACTCGAGCAGCCCACCGAGGCCGTTGAGCTCGACTTTGCCCAGGTGAGCTATATCGACTCGACGGGCATTGGCGTGCTTGTGGGCGCCGCTCATCATGCAGCCGATCACGGTAAGCGTTTTGGCTGCGTCAATGTGCAGCCCCAGGTGATGCGCGTGGTTCAGCTGCTGGGCGTCGACCAGGAGATTTCGATCACGGCGGCATAATCTTTGCCCCCAAAAGGGCGTGCCGTTTGGCATATGTTTGTGATGCGCTCGGACGTTTTGGCGTCCGGGCGCTATACTTGACCGAATGAATAGACGAGTTCCGGCCGAATGGCGCGGTGCGGGCTCGACTCACATCGAGCCTTGGAGGTATGTGTGTTTGGTATTGGAGAGGGTGAGCTCGCGATCATCGTGGTCTTCGGCTTTTTGCTGTTTGGCCCGGATAAGCTCCCGCAGATGGGCCGCACGATCGGCCGTGCCATCCGTCAGTTCCGCGAGACGCAGGAAAAGATGACGGCCGTTGTTCAGTCCGAGATAATCGATCCGGTGAGCGAGGCCGCGTCGGCCCCGGTCAAGCCCAAGAAGGCTGCCGTCGATGATGATTCCGATGCGGACGAGGATGCCGTCGAGACGGCTGTGCCCGCAAAGAAGGAGACCTTTGCCGAGCGCCGTGCCCGCCTTGCCGCCGAGAAGGCCGCGAGCGAGGCTGCCGCCGAGGGCGAGGGTGCTGCTGAGGAGTCCGAGGCCGAGGGCGCCGAGCCTGCCGCTGCCGCCGAGCCTGTCGTCGAGCCCGAGCCTGCTGCAGAGCCGGAGTCCGAGCCCGAGCTGGCAGAGCCCACGACGGCTGACCTCTACGCCCGTCGTCCCCGCAAGCGCAAGGCCGTCGTCGACCAGCTCGCTCGCGAGCTCGAGGCCGAGGACGAGGCCGTTGCCGAGGCTGCCACCGCCGATGCCCCGAAGGGGGGCGATGAGTAATGCCTATCGGACCTGCGCGCATGCCGCTCTTCGATCACCTGGGCGAGCTCCGTCGCCGCCTGACCATCGTGGTCGTGTCGGTGTTTGCCGCCGCCATCGTGCTGTATTTCGCCACGCCCGTGGTGCTCGACATCCTGGAAGACCCCATCCGCTCCTTTGTGCCGGACGGTAAGTTCTACATCACCACCACGCTCGGCGGCTTTGGCCTGCGCTTCTCGCTGGCCATCAAGATGGCCGTGGTCATGTGCACGCCCATGATCATCTGGCAGATTCTGGCATTTTTCCTGCCGGCACTGCGTCCCAACGAGCGCAAATGGGTCGTGCCCACGGTGCTCGCCTCGACGGTGCTGTTCTTCCTGGGCGCCATCTTCTGCTATTTCATCATCATCCCGGCGGGCTTTGAGTGGCTTATCGGCGAGACCTCGGCCGTCGCCACGGCGCTGCCCGACCTGGAGAACTACGTCAACATGGAGCTGCTCTTTATGATCGGCTTTGGCGTGGCGTTTGAGCTGCCGCTCATCATCTTCTACCTGTCCGTCTTCCACATCGTGTCCTACGCGGCCTTCCGCGGCGCCTGGCGCTACGTGTACGTGGGCCTGCTTGTGGGCTCGGCTGTGATTACGCCCGACGGCTCGCCCGTTACGCTGGGCCTCATGTATGGTGCCCTGCTCTCGCTCTACGAGATTTCGCTCGCCATTGCCCGCGTGGTCATTACCGCGCGCGAGGGCAAGGAGGGCTTGTTTGTGAGCCGTCTGGACCTGTTCTCGGACGATGAGGACGACGAGGAGTAAATCGGTATGCACGAGGTTGGCATTGTCAACGGCATACTCGATACAGTGATTCGCGCGGCGCGTGGGGCGGGGGCCTCGCGCGCCGTTTTGGTAACGCTGCGTATCGGGGATATGACCGAAGTTGTGCGCGAGGCGCTCGACTTTGCGTGGGAGACATTTCGCGATGAGGACCCGCTCACGCGAGGCTGCGAGCTTGCCGTGGAGGAAGTCCATCCACAAAGCGAGTGTCTGGACTGCGGGGAGGTCTTTGAGCACGATCGCTTCCATTGCCGCTGTCCCCAATGTGGCGGCGCCAACGTGCGTCTGCTGCACGGCCGCGAGCTCGACATCGCAAGTATCGAAATCGAAACCCCCGACGATTAGCCCGCTAGCCATCTGTCGATGGGGTATAAAGGGGCCAAAGTAAGGAGTTCCGAGTATGGCCGAGAAAACGATTGATATCGCGTCGCCGATTCTGTCGCGCAATGAGCGCCTGGCAGATCAGCTGCGACAGCGATTTAAAGAGACAAACACCTATGTGATCAATGTGCTGTCGAGCCCCGGTTCGGGCAAGACCACCACGATCCTGGGCACCAACGAGCGCCTGCGCGACAAGGCTGGCCTGCGCTGTGCCGTCATCGAGGGCGATATCGCCTCGGATGTCGACGCCATCACCATGAAGGAAGCCGGCATGCCCGCCATCCAGATCAACACGGGTGGCCTGTGCCACCTCGAGGGCAACATGATCATGGAGGCCGTTGACGCGTTCGACCAGGCCGTCGGTCTGGAGAACATCGACGTCATCTTTATCGAAAACGTGGGCAACTTGGTCTGCCCGGTCGACTTTGACCTGGGTGAGAACCTGTCCATCATGATTCTCTCGGTGCCCGAGGGCGACGACAAGCCCATCAAGTACCCGGGCATCTTCCAGCACGCCGGCGCGCAGCTGCTCAATAAGGTCGACGTGGCCCCGGCTTTCGATTTTGACATGGATAGGTATACTAAGACACTCGATGACCTCAATCCGCAGGCGCCGCGGTTTGCCGTGAGCGCGCGCAAGGGCGAGGGCATGGATGCCTGGTGCGATTGGCTCATCGGGCAGATCGAGCAAGCAAGGGCGTAAATCGGCCGCCATACGGGCGGGCGTAGCCGCAGAGACACGAGATAGGAGCCTCTTTTGAAGCTCATCATCGCCGAGAAAAACGACGCCGCGCGTCAGATCGCCGAGCGTCTGTCCACGGGCAAACCCAAAAAGGATAAGGTGTACAACACCGCCATCTTCCGTTTTGAGTGGAAGGGCGAGGAGTGCGTGACCATCGGCCTTGCCGGTCACATCCTTGCGCCCGATTTTTGCGACAGCGTGCTGTTCGATAAAAAGCTGGGCTGGTATTCGGTTACCGAGGACGGCGAGATGCTGCCGGCCGACATGCCCGATGGCCTGGCTCGTCCGCCCTACGACACTAAGCGCAAGCCGTTTCTTGCCGACGGTATCTCCATCAAGGGCTGGAAGCTCGAGAGCCTGCCTTATCTCACCTGGGCACCCGTCATTAAGCTGCCGGCCGAGAAGGAGCTCATTCGCTCGCTCAAGAACCTTGCCAAGAAGTCCGACAGCGTCATCATCGCCACGGACTTCGATCGCGAGGGCGAGCTGATCGGTTCGGACGCCCTCAACAAGGTGCGCGAGGTTGCGCCGGACTTGCCGGTCGCCCGCGCCCAGTATTCTTCGTTTACCAAGGCCGAGATCACGCAGGCCTTCGATAATCTCGTCTCGCTCGACCAGAATCTGGCCGACGCCGGCGAGAGCCGTCAGCACATCGACCTCATTTGGGGTGCGGTGCTCACGCGCTACCTGACGCTCGCCAAGTTTGGCGGCTTTGGCAATGTGCGCTCCGCCGGCCGCGTGCAGACGCCGACGCTTGCCCTGGTGGTCTGTCTCTTATACACATCTCCGAGCCCACGAGACTAGGCATGATCTCGTA
>URVF01000028.1 GCA_900551185.1 uncultured Collinsella sp.
ATCATGCCTAGTCTCGTGGGCTCGGAGATGTGTATAAGAGACAGGCGTCGTGGGGACGGCCTGCGCGATCGAGCGCCGCATAAAAACGTTCAAGAATCTGCTCGCGGCGAGCGCGCATCAAGTCCAAATAGTTATCCATTGCTAATCGCCTCCGCTAACAGCCAAACAAGTAGTCCCATGCTAACGCAAGAGCGCGGCCCCGCATGTGCAAGGCCGCGCTCACTTAGGTATTTACAATCTTTCGACGAACGGGGTTACTTACTCCTCGTCGTCCTCGCCATCGTCCTCGTCCTCAAGATGATCGAGCAGATAGCGAAGACCCTCGCTGACCTCGTTAACGGGCACCTTGGCAACGTAGCGCGCGTCGACGGCGGGCCTCATGATAACACCCTCGCCCGAAGGCACGCGCATGCTCTCGAGCTCATCCTCATCAGTGCGGGCGATATCGCCGGCATTCATGCGCTGACCAGTCAACAGGAAGGTCAGACGGCAGGCGGCATCGAAGGAAATCGAGGCGATGCGATCGAGGTAGCGCGAAACCATGATGGCGCGGCGCAGGTCGTCATAGTTGCTGTCGTCGTCCATAAAGTCGCCCGTATCCATACGGTTAAAGGTACGGAAGAACTTCTCGTAGGCGGCGTGCACTGGCTCGTCCTCGACGGCCAAGTTGCAGATGATGGACATATCATTGGTGACGAGCGCGGAAAGCGAAGAGCCCAGCACCTGGTAGACAGCCTCAGCCTCGGCCTCAACCGTGCCGACAAGCTCCTTGGGCAGCGAGATGTCGGCCTTGATCATATGACGCGTGGCGCGGCAGATCTGACGGACCTTATCGGTCATGCGCTGCAGGTTAAAGTCGACGTAGATGATCGTCTGAAGCAGGCGGAAGTCGGAGGCGACCGGTGACTGCGTGGCGATCAGGTTGTAGCACACGGCCTCCAAGTTAGCGCAGCGCGCGTCAATCGAAAGCGTGCGCTTCTTGGTCTTGGTGGCGAGCTTGCGGTCGTCGGTCACATAGGCCTTAACGGCATCGTGGAGGGCCAGATCGACGGCCTCGTAGATGCTCAGCATCTCGTGGCGGGCCTCGATGAGCTGACGGGAAAACAGTTTACGCATGGTTCACTCCAATCAGTTGGGTGCGGTCATGCCGCCCGCACAGTGAATACGCACCGGACCAGATCCGATCGGCTTGGGACTAGTCGCACCGATCAGCCAAAGCGGCCGGTGATATAGTCTTCCGTCCGCGAGTCCACCGGACTGGTGAAGATCGCGTCGGTTTGACCATACTCGATGAGCGTGGCGGGCTCGCCGGCAACTTCCTGCAAGAAAAATGCGGTGTAGTCGCTAATACGAGCTGCCTGCTGCATTGAATGCGTGACGATGATGATCGTCATCTCGGGCGCCAGCTCGGCCATCAGATCCTCGACCTTAGAGACGGACGTGGGGTCGATGGCGGAGCAGGGCTCGTCCATCAGAAGGACATCGGGTTGCACCGCAAGCACGCGCGCGATGCACAGACGCTGCTGCTGACCGCCCGAGAGCGCCAAACCATCCTTGTTGAGCTGATTGGATACCTCTTTCCAGAGGTTGGCGCGCTTGAGCGATTCTTCCACGATGTCATCGAGGTCACTTTTGCTAGTCACGCCCTGCAGACGAGGGCCAAAGGCGACATTCTCGTAGATGGATTTGGGAAACGGGTTGGGCTGCTGAAAGATCATGCCCACGCGACGACGGAGATCGACCGGGTCGACACCCTCGGCATAGATATCGTTGCCGTCGAGCGTCATGGTGCCCTCGACGCGCGTACCCTCGATCAGGTCATTCATGCGGTTGATGCAGCGCAAAAACGTCGATTTGCCGCAGCCCGAAGGGCCAATAAACGAGGTGATGGCGTTTTTGGCGATGTTGAGGTCAAGCCCCGTCAGCGCATGAAAGTCACCGTACCAAAAGTTGAAATCCTTGGCCGTAATGGCCGCTTGCTCCAACGTGGGAGCGGACTGATAAACGGACATGGGACTCCTTAACTAGCGACGCTTGCGCGACAGAAAGCGCGCAAACAGGTTGAAGGCCAAAATGATCACCATCAGCAAGAGCGCGGTGCCGTAGGCTGCGTTCATGTTGATGCCGTCGTTGGCAAGCAGGTACAGATGGACCGTCATGGGGCGGCCGGAATCGAGCGGCGAAATAGGTAGATTGATGGCTTGGCCCATGGTGTAGAGCACCACCGCGGTCTCGCCAATGGCACGGCCGATGGCGAGGACGATGCCCGTGGCAATACGGCCAAAGGCAGAAGGAAGCACGATCTTGGAGACAACCTGCCACTTGGTGGCGCCCAGGCCGTACGCGCCCCAACGGATATAGCGCGGAACGGCGCGAATGGCCTCTTCGGTGGTGCGCATGACGATGGGAAGCATCAAGAGCGCGAGCGCCAGAGCGGCCGAGACCATCGAAAGGCCCAGGCCCATGGCCTCGACAAACAAGGCGTAGCCAAAGAGACCCATAACGATGGAGGGCACCGAGGCCAAAGCATCGGCAGCATAACGGATGAGCTCGACGACCTTGCCCTGTTTGGCGTACTCGGCCAGATAGACGGCCGCTAGCACGGCGACCGGCGTACAGATGAGCATGGCGAGCGCCGTCACGTAGATGGTCGAGACAATCGTAGGCCAAATGCCGCCCTCGGCGTTGACACCCTGGGGCCAACCGAAGATAAAGTCGAGCGAAATATGCGGTAAGCCATTAACAACCACGTAGGCGATGATAGCGACCAGCACAAGCGTGGTGATATAGGCCGCGGCGCGGAACACGCCGAGCATGATCTTGTTTGACAGGTCCTTGTTGATACGGCCCTTCTTACCGTGGGAAAGGGCACGCTTGATGCGCTCGCGCGACGAGGTCGTATCGACCGTCGTGTCAACGGAATCGGACATAGCCTACCCCCTCTTCTTGGAAATCAGACGGACGATGCCCACCAGCATGGCGGAGATGATAAACAGGACCACGCCCATGCCGAACAGAGCCGAGCGGTGCAGGCCCGAGGAATAGCTCATGTCGAGCGCGATCTGGCTCGTGAGCGTCGAGATGGGGCTCGCAATGCTGTCGGGAATAACCGGAGCGTTACCCACGACCATGAGCACGGCCATGGTCTCACCGATGGCACGGCCCATACCCAGCACGATGGCATCAACGATACCCAGTTTGGCGGCAGGTAGCACGACCTTATAGATGGTCTGCCACTTAGTAGCACCCATGGCATACGATGCCTCGCGAATGCCCATGGGAATGGAATTGAGGGCATCGATGGTAAGCGTCGTGATGGTAGGGACGATCATGATGGCGAGCACGAACCACGCTGTCAGCGCACCAAAACCAAGACCACCGGTCAGTTGTGCGATAAACGGGCGGATGATGATCATGCCGAAAAAGCCGTAGATGATAGAAGGGATGCCGGCCAGCAGGTCGACGGCAGGGCTGATGAGCTTGCGCACGCGCTTGCCGGCGATCTCGACCAGGTATACGGCCGTACCCACACCTAGCGGCACGCCTATGGCGAGCGCACCGACGGTCACCAGACCTGAGCCGGCAAGCAGCGACATGATGCCGTAGTGGCCCTCAGAGGGCGCCCACGTAAAGCTAAAGAAGTCCGCCAGACCGATGTCGGTAAAGACGGGCAGCGCCGAGTACGTGGTAAAGACAAAAATCAGGATGACGGTAACGACCGCCAAGAACGCGCAGGCAAAGAAGATCCACTGCAGCGCCTTCTCCTTGATATAGGTACTGCGCGATACGAGCGCCAGCTCGCGCTTCTTGGGCGTCTGAACATTCTGCTCAGTCTGGGAGTTTTCCTGTGCTTCCATGCTACTCACTCCCCTTCTCGTCGTTGGTGACGGGGATAAAGCCCGCCTCGCGAATCTGCTTGTCCATCTTTTCGGACGTCACGTAGTCGATGTAATCCTGCGCCTGCTGCGAAGGCGCACCCTTCACAAAGAAGTAAAGGTCGCGCGAGATGGGATAGCCGCCGCTCGCGACCGTCTTCTCGGACGCCTCAACATGATTGACCGAGACGGCCTTGACCGAGGTCTTGGCGTTGAGGCTATCGACGAAGCCCAGCGAAATGTAGCCAATGGCACCGCGCGAACGAGATACCACGTCGCGCACCTGGCCCGTACCCGAAAGAACAGCCGAACGGCGATCGAACGGCGTGCCATCCATCACGATGGTACGGAAGGCCTCGCGCGTACCGGACGCCTCGTCTCGGTTGATGACCTGAATCCTCAGGTCCTCGCCACCGACCTCTTTCCAATTGGTAATCTTGCCGGCGTAGATATCGCGGAGCTGCTCGGTCGAGAGGTTATCGACGGGGTTGTCGTCGTTCACGATGACCGCAATACCGTCGTGGGCAATGACGATGGGAGTCAGGCTCAGATCCTGTTCGTCGGCATTGAGTCCACGGGAGGAGCTGGCGATATCGGCCGTGCCGGCGCTGACGGCCTCGATCCCAGCGGAAGAACCCAAACCGGAAACGAGCACGTCGATGCCGGTCTCCTCCTTAAAGCCCTCGGCCGCAATCTCGGCGATAGGAAGGCAGGTCGTGGAGCCGGCGACGGTAATGGAAGAGGTAGAAGATCCCGAAGAACAGGCGCACAGCGTAAGCGTAAGCACAGCGACGCTCAGGACCGATACGATCTTTCTCATAGCATCACGCCGATCGCAGCATGGCGCCCACAGGTGCCGTCCTCGTTACGGTAGGAATAAAAGCGGTCGTTCTGACGCACGGTCGAAAGCTGGGTATCCACGATATTATCCGCGTCGACACCGACATCTACCAGCGCCTCGCGAATGGCAGCGGAAAGATCAAGCATGCGAGAGGTATTCGCATCGATGCAAGAGAACTCGGCGGCAAAGCGATCCATGAGTTCCTGGGATACCTCATATTCGTCACCCAAGATATGGGGGCCGATATAGGCGGAAACGTCGCTCGCATCGCAGCCGGCAGCATCGCAAAGCGCCTGGCACGCCTTGGCGGAAATACGTGCAATCGTGCCCTTCCAACCGGAGTGCACCACGGCAAATCCGCCAGGGGCCACCAGCACCACGGGAACGCAGTCGGCAAAGCAGAGCAGCACGGGCACGTTATGCGCCGTGCAGACGATGGCGTCACAGCCCTTGGCAATCTGCTCGCGAACGTCCTCAAGGTCATCGGCGCCGTTCGAGGTCACCGCAACGATATGATCACCATGGACCTGATTGGGAACGAGCAGGTTGTGCTCGCACTCGGCGGCACCCATAGCCTCGAGCGCACGACGACGATTTTCTTGAACAGCAAAGGGGTCATCGCCAACATGCGAGCCCAAGTTGAGTGAGGAGTACGCATCTTCGGAAACGCCACCGGCGCGCTCGGTGAAGGCAAAGCGAACATCGGATGTCGCGCCCTCCACCAACGTAACTCCATCATGGTCGACACGCGAAACTTTGTCCGCACGTGCTGCCATACTAAAGCCTCCTAATAACACAAGTACCGCGGCATCGCCGCTACAGCCCGCGTTTATACGGCTGTCATACTTCTCTAAAAGGATACCTGCTGCGCTGGAGGCAATCGTAAAGGGAACGTAAAGAGATTGGAGGTTCTAGTTTACAAAGTCGAAGTAAAAAGGGCGCGTCCATACGGACACGCCCCTGTGCACAACAATGCAAAGAACGACTTAGAAGCTACCGCGCTTCAGGAAGTCGGGAAGCTCGAACTGATCGTTGCCGAAGTTAGGAAGCTCGGTGCCACCGACGTTGCGGGTCGGAGCGGCCTGAGCCGGGCTCGTGGCAGGAGCGGTGCGCTGCGGCTCAGCGGAGGCAGCGGCCTTGCTCTGAGACTGCTGAGCAGCAAAGAGCTCGTCCTGACGGTTGACGTTGGAGTCGGAGAAGCCCGTAGCGATGACGGTGATACGCACTTGATCGCCCAGGGACTCGTCGACAACGGTACCGAAGATGATGTTGGCCTCGGGGTCGACGGCGTTGGCGACAACGTCGGCGGCGTCGCTGATCTCCTGGATGCCCAGGTCCTTGGAACCGGCGATGGAGAGCAGCACGCGCGTGGCGCCATCGATGGAGCTCTCGAGCAGCGGGCTGGAGATGGCCTGCTGGGCAGCGTCGACGGCACGGGTGTCCCCAGAAGAGGTACCGATACCCATCATGGCGGTACCGGCCTGCTTCATGATGGTCTTAACATCGGCGAAGTCCAGGTTGATGATACCGGGGACGGTGATGAGGTCGGTGATGCCCTGGGTGCCCTGGGAAAGGACGCCATCGGCAATCGCGAAGGCCTCGAGCATGGTGGTCTTCTTCTCGGCGATGTCGAGCAGCTTATCGTTAGGGATGACGATCATGGTGTCGACGCAATCGGAGAGGGTCTTAATGCCCTCCTCGGCGCTCTTCTTGCGCTTGCGGCCCTCGAAGGTGAAGGGCTTGGTCACGACGGCGACGGTCAGCGCACCGACCTCGTTCATCGCGATATCGGCAACGATGGGAGCAGCGCCGGTACCGGTGCCACCGCCCTCGCCGCAGGTGATGAACACCATGTCGGCGCCAGCGAGCGCCTCGGCAATGTCGTCGCGGGACTCATCGGCAGCCTTGCGGCCAACCTCGGGGTTGGCGCCGGCGCCCAGGCCGCGGGTAAGGTCGGTGCCGATGTGCACCTTGATATCGGCATCAGAGATCGCGAGTGCCTGAGCATCGGTGTTGATGGCAACAAACTCGACGCCGCGGATGCCCTCTTCGATCATTCGATTGACCGCGTTGGTACCGCCGCCGCCGACGCCGACCACCTTAATGACGGCAAGGTAGTTGTTGATCTCTGTCTCGTGCATGTCGGTCCTCCGAACAAAGGTTATAGCCATAGCATGGGTCGACCCCTGCGCACATTAACCTTCAGGTTGAAAGTAAATGCAAAGGTAAACCGTATTATGTTTGCACATTATGAACGTATCAGTCAAATAATTGACCGTGAAAACCAAACAAACCAGATAAACGTCGTGGTATGGCCCCTCAACAAAGCATCAACCAGCGCTACGAGGTCGGAGCATTCCTAAATGTGTAGTTGCCCGGAGAGCGCACATTAATATACGTTACGCCCTCTACCTGCGAAAGCAGCTTGGTGACTACGCGTTCCTTCTTGGCGATATCGTCCGAATCGCCCAGCGACACCTCAATGCCGTTATTGAGATTTGCCGAGATGGCTTCGACCGAAGGCGTGGAAATATCCTTGACTTGTCCCAAGAACTCGCTCGAAAAACCACGCACATAATCCAAGCCAGCCTTAACGGCCTTGGAGCTCACCGCCTGGCCGGAAACCGGAGCGACATCCGCCGAGACATCGGTCAACAACACCGCGCCATAGTGCTTAGCGAGCGCCAGCGCGGCATCAATGCCGGTCAGGGTATTTGAGCCCTGCCCCGTCGTGATGACGTTGCCCTGGTCATCCACTTCGACCGACGTCGACAGCGGGGCGATCCAGGTGTCATCATCCCCGATGGCCCAGGCAAGGTCATCGGAGCTGATATAGGCAATTGCGATGACCTTGCGCTCCATCGGCGTAATGATGAGCGTATGCGGGAACTGACGCTGGACATCCACGCCCGAGACCCACGGGTTCTGCTTGAGGTCCTCGGTAATCTGGTCGGGATCGACGTTAAAAAGCGACGTTCCCTCGGGCAAATCGATCAGCTGGATAGCATCGTGCTTCGTCACATGCTCGCTGCCTTGAATCTGAATATCAGTGGCGGTAAACAATCCAGAGTTAATCACCACGATAGCAACGACGACGAGCACGGCCAAGACGGCCAGAACGCCGCCCACGATTTTGCCTTTGCCTGTAACGACAGAAGCGGCGTCTGATGTTTTATTTGCCATCGCCCTAAGTGAAGACAACGGGTTGACGCCTTTTTTACCCGAAGGCTTCTTGGCGGTAGCCGGCACCGATGTCAGCGAGCGCGGTTTCGATGCGCCCAGCGTGCGACTCGGACGCGCCGCCTTAGTTCCTGTCGAGGGCTTAGGAGTTGCCATAGGACGGGCAGGCTTGGCGCCCATAACAGGCTTTGACGTCACCGAGGGACGCGAGGACTTTTTTGCGGCCGGACGATTACCGAGCTGCGAGCCGACAACCGGACGACTGGTCTGTCGAGCATGCCCGACAGACTTAGAGTGCGCGACGGTATTGCGTTGAGGTTTGGCAGGCGCGCCGGAACGCCCTCCGGCGCGGCGGAAGGTGGGTTTCGATGCTCTAGAAGCCGAGGAATTTAACTTCCGGTCTGAGCTCGATGCCATACGCCTCCCTCACCTTTCCGTGCACATGTCTGATAACCGCGGCAACGTCATCGGCCGAGGCAGTTCCGTTATTAACGATAAAATTAGCGTGAACGGGCGAAACTTCCGCGCCGCCAATCGAAAAACCCTTTAATCCACAATCCTCGATAAGCTTGCCCACGCTCGCATCGGGCGGGTTGCGAAAGACCGACCCGCAGGATGCGCGACCCATGGGCTGTGTACGCTTGCGCCTCGTCAGGTACCGCTCCATGCGCTCGCGAATGTCGGCCTTGGGCGCCGGTTTAAGCTTGAGCACGCACTCGAGGATGATCTCATTGCGGGGAAGGCTACATTCGCGGTAGCCCCAAGTGATCTCGGACCCCGCATAATGCTTGATACCGGATGCCGGGTCAAACGTTACGACATCCTCGACCAGCGAGCCAATCCACTCGGTCCGTGTGCCAGCATTCATAGATATCGCACCGCCGACCGAGCCAGGGATGCCAACGGCAAACTCAAGGCCCGAGAGGCTACGCGACAGGGCATCGTTGACCAGGCGCGCAAACATCACGCCCGCACCGACCGTCAGCGTACAACCGTCATCGGCAACAACCGTGCGCTGAAACTCACGTCCGAGCGAAATGACGGCACCGCGATAACCGCCATCGGCAACCAGCAGATTGGAGCCCTTGCCGATGATGACCCACGGCACCTGCTCGCGATCGAGCACCGCCACGGCGCGGCGGAGGGCATGATAGCTATGGCACGTCACAAAGAGGTCGGCCTTGCCGCCGATACGATAGCTCGTATGACGCGCAAGGCGCTCGTCCTCGATCACATCCGTGTCGATCATGCCCGAGAGCGCCATGACGGCGTTAAACAGACCCATTAGACTTAAGCGTCTTTCTTGGCAGTCAGATACTCGATAAACTCGGGACCGACGGTCGTAACGTCACCGGCACCCATTGTGAGCAGCAAGTCGCCCTCGCCCACCATCTGCTCGAGCTCCTGATTGAGCTCAAGACGGCTGGAGCAGTACACGACCTCCTTGCCAGGATGCTTGGCGCGCACGGTATCGGCGAGCATCTTAGAGGTGACACCCGGAATGGGCATCTCGCCAGCCGAGAACACATCAATCAGCAGCAGTTTATCGGCATTGGCAAATGCATCGGCAAAGTCGTCGCACAGGGCCTGCAGGCGCGAATAGCGATGCGGCTGGAACACGACGTCGACGTGCTTGTAGCCCAGCGACGAAGCGGCAGCAAGCGTCGCCTTGATCTCGGTGGGGTGATGGCCGTAATCATCGACCACGGTGATGCCATCGATATCGCCCACGTGGGTAAAGCGACGGCGGACGCCCTCAAAGCTCGAGAGCGCCTTGGCGGCGGCGTCGATGTCAAGGCCCAGGACATGGGCGACGGTGAGCACCGCCGTGGCGTTGAGCATGTTGTGGCGACCGGGATTGCTCTTGATCTCCACAGCGTGCTCAGTGCCGTCCTCAAAGCGAACGATAAAGTCGCTCTGGATGCCCTTGACATCCGGGTGCATGCAGACGATGTCGTTGCTCTCGGCAAAGCCGTAGGAAAGCACGTGACGGCCCGTCGACTTGGCGAGCTCGACCAGATGCGGGTCCTCACCGCAGACGATGACGGTGCCGTCCTCGCCCACCAGGCTCATGAATTTGGCGAAAGTCGCCTCGATCTCCTCGATACCCGAGTAGTGATCGAGGTGGTCGGCCTCGACGTTGGTCACGATGACCACGTTGGGGTTCAGGAACAGGAAGGAGCTGTCGGACTCGTCGGCCTCGGCGACAAAGTAGTCGCCCGAGCCGTTCTTGCCGTTCGTGTCATAGCCCTCGACAATGCCGCCGATCAAGAAGCTCGGATCCAGGCCCATGCGGTCGAGCATGGTGGCGCACATCGAAGACGTGGTGGTCTTGCCATGCGTGCCGGCAACAGCGACGGTGGTGTAGCCGTGGCCCAAAGCAGAGAGCATCTTGGCACGGGGCCACACGGGAATACCAAGCTCGCGAGCGCGCACGAGTTCAGGGTTGGACTCCGGAATAGCGGTGGAGACAACAACCACGTCGGGCTTGACCTCGTCGATCGTGGCGGCCTCATGGCCCACATGCACCTTCACACCAGCGCGGGTAAGCTGGCGGATATAACGTGACGTCTTAAGGTCGGAGCCGGTAACGGCATAACCGCGCTCGTGCAGAACGAGGGCGATGCCGCTCATGCCGGCGCCGCCGATACCGATAAAGTGGGCGCTCTTAAACTCGGGCGCGGAGGTTGCAGTCTGGGAATCAGCCATGTGCTCGTGTACTCCTTGCGTAAACACTGCCTGTAACCCGTTAACTGTACCGCACCAACCGCATCAGCGCGAGGGCGACCGACGATATCCCGTCTAACTAACGCAAACCCTCTACCGCATCCGCCAGAAGAGCGGCGGCCCTATCCTGAGCCAGACCACGCGCCGCCTGACGCATGGCGTCGCGCGCCGCCGCGTCATCGACCAGGTGCAGCAGCTCATCGGCAAAGGCAGAACCGTCGATATCGGCATCGGCGCAGAGCACGCCGGCCCCGGCGTCGACCAGATAACGAGCATTGGTGGTTTGGTGGTCGGCCGTCGCATGCGGATACGGCACGAGCACCGAGGGCACGGCGAGCGCAGCGATCTCGGCCACGCTCGATGCGCCCGAACGCGAGAGCACCAAATCGGCAGCAGCCAGCATATCGCCCATGTTGTCGATGTAAGGCTGGACGCGGTAACGCTTCGCTTCCTCGGGCGTCAGCGCCAAAGCGCGCTCGGTCTCCTCAAAGCCGTCGGCACCCGTCGAATGCAACACATAGAGGTTCTTGCGCGAAAGCAGCTCGTTTTTGAGCAAAGCCACGCGCTCGTTAAGGTGCTGGGCGCCAAGTGAACCGCCAAAGACGAGCAGCAGCGTAGCGTCCTCGGGAACGCCAAGTGCCTTGCGGCCGCGAGCGCGATCGCCCTCGATCACCGAGCGACGTACGGGGTTGCCGGTCATGAGCACGTGGTCAGGGTCACCTTCGCGCTCAAAGACCGAACGCGCTGCCGGCACCGAGATGCACACGCGGGCGGCGTGGGAGTTCATCATCTTGTTGGCCAGGCCCGGAACAGAGTTCTGCTCATGCAGCAGATACGGAACGCCCGCGCCCTTGCACCACCCCAGCAGCGGAACCTCGACATAGGCACCAAAACCGATGGCGGCATCGGGCTTGCCGACCTTTGAGAAATGACTGGCGAGCGCACGCTTGGCCTTGTTGACACGCCACAGCGAGGTCAGCGCCGTCCAAGGACGGGAGCGGTCGAAGCCCGTGACCGTAATGGGCACAAAATCAAACCCAGCCTCGGGGACCAGACGACCCTCGAGCTTGCGCGACTGGCCCACGAACACAACGTGGTGGCCACGGTCACGCAGCTCTTCGGCCAAGGCGAGCGCGGGGTCTGTCTCTTATACACATCTGACGCTGCCGACGATCTTACGCGTGTAGATCT
>URVF01000029.1 GCA_900551185.1 uncultured Collinsella sp.
TCATGCCTAGTCTCGTGGGCTCGGAGATGTGTATAAGAGACAGCTCCAAGCCCGCGACCTTGCCCACGCGGCGGATGACATCGAGGTGCGCCGCGGCGCCCTCGCCCACCTCGAGCGCGACGCCCGAGGAGTCATAGCCGCGATACTCCATACGCTTGAGGCCCGTGACCAGGATGTTCTTTGCAATATCAGAGCCGGTGTAGCCGACAATTCCGCACATAGGATAAATCCCTTCGTTCGCGTGACTGCAAGACGTCCACGCACAGGGGGCGCTGAGACGTATAACGTTCGAGTATTGTACTCACGCAAGCGCAAGCTGATATACCAGAAGTGGTATCTCAACTTAGATACCACCCGATGCACACATGCCCAGCCGGTCCAAACCACCGCAAAGGTGCCTGTCCCCTTCGTGGTGGTCGCGCTGGCAACGGCGTTTCCCCAGATAAAACCTGCCAAAATAAACCTGTCCCTTTTTGGAAGGTTTGGGATGCTACAATCTGGCTTGTACTTGAAACGCATCAAAGGGGCCGCTATGGCAAAGGTAAAAATCAGCGACGTCGCGCGCGAGGCCGGGGTTTCGCTGGGCACGGTTTCCAACGCGCTCAACCACCCCGAAAAGCTGCGCCCCGAGACCCTCAAGCTCATCAACGAGACCATCAATCGCCTTGGCTACCTGCCCAACCAAAGCGCTCGTCAGCTCGCGGGCGGCGCCACCAAGTCCTTTGGCCTGGTGCTCCCCCGTCTCGATCACGGCTTTTCGCTCCAAATCGCCAGCGGCGCCCACAACGAGGCTCGCAAGCACGGCTATGACTTGCTCATCGCCAACGCCGATAACGACGATATTCTCCAGGACCATTACCTGCGCTACTTTATGGGCACCCAGATGTCCGGCGTCATGGTTCAGCCCATGGCATCCCCCGACTGGCACCCCGCCATGGCCAAGATGCCCGTGCCGATCGTCCATCTGGACATCCATTGCTCCGAGCCCGGCTACTACGTAGCGGCCGACAACGAGGCCCAGGGTCGCATCATTGCCGAACTTGCCATCGCCCGCGGTGCACGCCATATCACCGTTGTGGGTAGAGCAGCATTTATGCAACTCACCCTGCGCGTCCTTGGCATTCATAAGGCACTCGCCCTACACCCCGATATCAAGATCGAAGTCATCGACGCCGGCGAATGGAATACCGCCGCCGACGGCTACGGCATCGGCGCCCAAATCGCCGCGCGCCCCGCCGACGAACGCCCCGATTTTGTCGTCGGTCTGACCGACGTGCTGGCCTCGGGCGTCATCTCGGCGCTGGTCGACAAGGGCATCTCTGTCCCCGGGCAAGTACGCGTAGCAGGTTGCGATGGCAACCCGCTCGCTTGGAGCGGATCGGTCCCGCTCACTACGGTAGCGCCCCCGGGCTACGAGATTGGCCGCAAGGGCGTTCAATTGCTCATGGAGCAAATCGAAAACAAGGCCCCGGCGAAGACCAAGCACGTCCACATCGGCTCTGCCGCGCGCACCGTCACCGCAGTCACCGCCGCCGAGGATATCAACCGCCAAGAACTCGTGCGGCCGTTCCTGCTGGAACGCGCCAGCACCCAGGCAAGCAGCCAGACCGACGCCACGGCCATCAACCTAGGCGCGTATCTGTAGCACGCCCGCAAGTATGCTATGTCGCCGCTTAAGCAAAAGGGGCCCGACCATTGCCGGGCCCCTTTTGCTTAAGCGCAAACGTGGGCAATTGCTCGTTTCAACGCCGCAATTGTCTAGCGCGCGGCTTTAACTGCCGCCGAAAGGTCGAACAACGTATCGAGCACGGCCTCGCAGCCATCCACCACGTCCTGCGGCAGCGGAACAATGTCAGGAACGGCAAAGACGTGGCAGCCGGCCGTAATGCCCGAGACGCAGCCGTTGCGCGAATCCTCGACCACGGCACATTCCTCGGGAGCAAAGCCCGCGCGCTCGCAGGCGAGCAGATACATCTCGGGGTCGGGCTTGCCGTGCACGACGTCCTCGCCGCAGGTCACGGTCTCAAACTTGTCAAAGAGACCGAATGCTTTAAGGTTGCGCTCGGCGGTAACGTGGCGCGACGACGTCGCTAGACCCACGTGATAGCCCGCAGACAGCAGCTCGTCTAGGCACTCGGCGGCGCCGGCCTTAAGCTCCAGCTCGGTCTTGACCATCTCGTCGCGAATCTCCTTGTGGCGGACATAGATCGCCTCGGCGGTCTCGTGGCTGCCGTAATGCTCCTCGAGAATGCCCATGACATCGGGCAGCGTGCGGCCGATAAACTGATGGATCAGCGCATCATCAATCGCGAGCCCCAGCTCAGCGGCGCCTGCCTTCCAGGCCCTAATCCCCAAACGCTCGGTATCGACCAGCGTTCCATCCATGTCAAAAATAACAGCCTTGATCATATCGGTCCCCCTCGCCGGATTGCATTACTGCCACTCTGCCGCACTTTACAAGCTTGTATATAACGTATATAGCATATTGCACTTTCGTTACATAGCTGGAAGTCTTATGACAAGCAGCTCGGTGGGATTATAGTTTCATCCGAGCTTTAATAACTGTAAGGAACTTTCATGCTTTCAGACACCGCCGCACCCGCAGAGGAGCTTCAGGACAAACTCGCAGCACTCGAGCAGCTGCTTTTGGCATACGGACGCGTCGCCATCGGCTTTTCCGGTGGTGTCGACAGCAGCTTTTTGGCCGCGGTCTGCGCCCGCATCATGCCTACCAATACCCTCCTCGTCCATCTCACCACGCCGCTCATCGGCACGCCCGAACAGACTTCGTTTGAGCAGTCCGTTGATGGGCAAGCTGATGAAGGGGCGCATTTTAAGCTCCCCGTGCTCAATCTTTCGGTCGATCAGCTGCAGCTCCCCCAGGTAGCCTGTAACGATGTCAATCGCTGCTACCACTGCAAGCACGCCGGCTTTACCGCCATCGTCAACCACGCCAAGTCGCTCGGCTTTCCCGCCGTCATCGATGGCAGCAATGCAAGTGATCGCGGCGACTACCGCCCTGGCATGCGCGCGGCAAAAGAGCTCGGCGTACGCTCCCCTCTCATGGAGGTCGGCTTTACCAAGGACGAAGAGCGCGAGCTGCTGCGCGCATGGGGCTATCCCGTTTGGAACCTGCCGGCGGGAGCATGTCTTGCCACGCGCGTTCCCACGGGCGAGGAGCTTACTCGCGAGAAGGTCGATTTAATCCGCGCCTGCGAGGATTACCTGCACGATCTTGACTTGGCTCAGGTCCGCGCACGCCTGATCGGCGGCTGCATGCATATCGAGGCCGCACCCGCAGATGTCGCCAAGATTGCCACCCTCGGCGGTGCCGCCGTCGACGGCAAGGGCAAGACCCCGCTGCCCGCCGCCATCGAGTCCGCGCTGCGCGAGCTGGGCTGCGACCATATCTCCCCCGAGGTCACCCCCTACATTCACGGCAACATGAACCAGTAACCTGCCAAAAAGGGACAGGTTTATTTTGGCAGGTTTTATCTGGGGAAACGCCGAAGCCCCACATTCACAACCGCCGCAGCTCCATATGAGGCAAATGAGCCAGTAGTGTTTGTCCCAAATCTTAAGTATTTGTTCGATAGAACGACCCTCGGCGGCTCCTGCTAGACTGGTAGATTCCCAACCGTCCATCCAGGAGCCTCAATGTCGCGCAAGTCCACCTACAAGCAAGTACTTTCCATCGGCACCGCCGTGGTGCTGGGGTTTGCGCTGTTTACGGAATCGCTCGACGGGGCGCCCAAGCTGCTGTCGCCGCAAAGCAATGAACAGGCGGCGGCTCTGGCCGAAAAGCAAAACGAGGGTCCCAGCCGCACCGAGGACGAGGCAGGCCTGGTCGCTCGGCTCGAATCGGGAACGGCGAGTTCCGAGGACTCCGGCGATGGCTCCGAATCCGCCGCACCCGACACCGGTAATGCCGCTTCCGAGGACAGCTCCACCACCCCCATCGACGAGGTCGAAAACCCCGACCTTAACCGCGCCCGCGGCGTATACCTCAGCAGCATTCCCGACTACGCCGGCAACCCCTACGTTGCCCTTCGCGCCGACAGCACGCACCCGCTCGGCACGCCATCATTCACACTCGATGAATACGATCGCGCCACCGAAGAGGGCTGCTTTAAGAAATTCTCCAAGCTCGACAGCCTGGGCCGCACTCGCAAGGCGCTTGCCTGCGTGGGCCCCGAATCACTCGGTCAAGGCGAGCGCGGCGATATCTCGCGTATCCATCCCGCTGGATGGCGCCAGCAGCGCTACGACTTTATTCCGGGCCAGAGCCTCTACAATCGCTGCCATCTCATCGCCTGGTCGCTCTGCGGCGAAAATGCCAACCGTAAGAATCTCCTCACCGGCACGCGCTATCTCAACGAGACGGGCATGCTACCGTTTGAAGAGCAGATTCTCGGCTACATCCACGACACGGGCAACCACGTGCTCTACCGTGTCACGCCCATGTACAACGAAGAGGAACTTGTCTGCCGCGGCGTGCGCCTTGAGGCGCAATCGGTCGAGGACCACGGAAAGACCCTGTGCTTCCACGTGTACTGCTACAACCTGCAGCCGCATGTGCAGATCGACTACGCCACCGGCCGCAACCAGACCTCGGGGGTAGTGTCGAGAAAGTTGGTGTAGCGCCCGATCCGAAGTGAGTCGGCCCGGCGTCCTGGAATCTGGAACACGGTTGATATCCTATGCCGCCTCGACCCTGTCCGCAAGCTCGAGGCCGGACTCGAGCATCTTCCTGGCCTCCGCCTCAAGCCGCGCCCACTCGACGGGACCGTCGATTCCCCGAGTGCGACCGTCATCGTAGAGCTCGTTCATCCTCACCTCCGAGAAGTACCTGGACTCCTGCCATATCTCGTCCTGCTCGCACATGACCGCGCCCGCGAGCCGCACCAGCGAGCCCGTGGAGGGGAACACCTGCACGACGCGCGACCTGCGCTTTATCTCCCGGTTGGTCCTCTCCTGCACGTTGTTGGTGCGCAGGCGCTTCCAGTGGGTCGGCGGGAAGTCGAGGTAGGCCAGCGCGTCGGGCTCGGCCTCCTCCAGCACCGCCGCCGCCCTGGGGCAGCACCCCTCCAGCATGTCGCACGCCGCGTGGTACATGGCCGTCACGGTGGCGGCGTCGCGCCCGCGGAACACCTGCGACACGATCCTGCCCACGCGGCGCCTGAGCTGCCAGGAGCCGGCCTCGCGCATGCAGTCGCGCATGAGGTGGACCGCGCAGCGCTGCCACGCGGCGCCCTGGAAGACCTCGCCGAGCGCCCGGACGAGCCCCGGGTGGGCGTCCGAGACGACGAGCCGCACGCCCGCCGCCCCGCGCGAGCGGATAGCCCGCAGGAAGGCGAGCCACGAGTCGTAGGACTCGGTGTCGACCACGTCGACGCCCAGGACGCGCCTCCAGCCGCCCGCATCGCAGCCGATGGCGGTGACCACGGCGGTGGAGGCGACGCGCCCCTCGCGGCGGCACTTGACGTAGGTCGCGTCGAGCCAGACGTAGGGCACCGGCGAGCCGCCGAGCGGCCTTCCGCATAGGTCCTCGATATCTGCGTCTAAGCTCGAGGCGATGGCGCTCACCTGGTCCTTCGAGAGCCTGGAGACGCCCATCTTCTCGGCCACCCTCTGCACCTTGCGGGTGCTCGTGCCCGTGGCGTACATCTCGGCCACGGCGGCCACGAGCGCGCGGTCGACGCGCTGGTAGCGCTCGAGCACGTCCTCAGGGAAGAAGCTGCCGGAGCGCAGCTTGGGGATGCGCAGCGTCAGCGTGCCGACGCAGGTGGCGAGCGACCTCTCGCGGTAGCCGTTTCGGCTGTTCGCCCCGCCGCCGCACAGCTGGTCGGCCTCGGCGTCCATCACGGCGTTCACGACCTGCTCGGCTAGTCTGCGGAGCAGCTCCTGCATGTCGATGGCGCCGTCGTCGAAACGGGGCATGGCGAGCATGTCCGGCGTCGGGTCTGATAAGATTCCCATAGCGGTCTTCGTCCTTTCCTAGAACCTGTTGTTGTGGTGATTTCAGATTCTAGGACGAAGGCCGTTTTTCGTTAAACGGGCGCTAGGGTGTCACCCTTACACCAACATTTTCGACGCGATCATGGGGGCTGCTTTCTCGATTGACCAACCAACTGGTTTGTAATCAGTGGGTTGCAGGCCGGCCTCGCCAAAACGAATAGTTTTTGGTTCTGGCGAGCAGATAAAACTATTCGTTCTGACGAAGGGTTTTGAGATGTGGTCGGTCAAAGGGTCTGTTGCGCCTCGTCCGCAATTCCTTTATTCTTAACTGGCTTCGCGTGAAAGCGCCAAGTGTGCCAGTGTGGCGCAACGGTAGCGCAACTGATTTGTAATCAGTGGGTTGCAGGTTCGATTCCTGTCACTGGCTCCATGAGAGTTTCGGGCTCTGTTCCTTATGGGACAGGGCCCGTTTCGTTTTAGGTGGTGTGCCATTGGGTCAGCGCCCATTCCGTTTTCGGTTTGTCTCGATCTGTAACACGAAGAGGCTGAAAACCGTTCTAGCTGTTACAGAATGAGACGTAAGCTGGGGTCTCTGCGTAATATCTCGATTTGTAACAGATAGGGGAGAAAAAATTCTCTAGATGTTACAGATCGAGATAAAGGCCGGACTGGTCCCAGTCATCCTGGTCGAGCGTGGCTTATCGGACATACGAGCGTGGATAATCTCCCGCTTAGTGAATGAGCGTGGATAATCTCCCACTTTGGGCCCAGTGGCACGCCAAAAGTGGGAGATTATCCACGCTCGATTTCAAACGGGAGATAATCCACGCTCGATTCTGTCTGGGAAGCCCGATCTCGACCTATATATAGGTGCAAATGAGTAGCTATCGAAGTAATCATTCTGCAGGCGCACTCCACTACGCCAAAGTGTTCCCTCGGGAAATGTCACCGCTATATGCAAATTCACCGTCCTTCATATCCAAACTCAGCAAAACCGCAGGTCAAAAGCATATAGATACGCCCGGCACCGTGTATCTAGAGGTTTTCGTTGACAGCTCCCAAGGTGGCATCGTATTATCTTCTTCGTTCGCGGGGGCGGCGGTCCAAAAGACCAAAGGACCTGCGGATACTTGAACGATTGGGAGTTTGCCCGAGTGGTTAATGGGGACGGGCTGTAAACCCGTTGGCTCTGCCTACATAGGTTCGAATCCTATAGCTCCCACCCGTCAAGTGCCTGTATAGCTCAGTCGGTAGAGCACTTCGTTGGTAACGAAGAGGTCACCAGTTCAAGTCTGGTTGCAGGCTCCATCCGGCGGTGTAGCTCAGTTGGTTAGAGCACACGGTTCATACCCGTGGCGTCACTGGTTCGAATCCAGTCACCGCTACCATAGGTAACACGGTGGCTTCTCAATAGTATGTTGAGAGGCCACTATGGTATAAAGGCAAAGTCCCGTCCGGGGACGACCTGTTAAGAGGAGGGCTTTATGGCCAAAGAGAAGTTTGAGCGCACTAAGCCGCATGTTAACATCGGCACCATTGGTCACGTCGACCACGGCAAGACCACGCTGACCGCTGCCATCACCAAGGTTCTCTCCGAGACCGAGGGCTGCAAGGCTGACTTCACTGCGTTCGAGAACATCGACAAGGCTCCCGAGGAGCGCGAGCGCGGCATTACGATCTCCGTCTCCCACGTCGAGTACGAGACTGCTGCCCGTCACTACGCTCACGTTGACTGCCCGGGCCACGCTGACTACGTCAAGAACATGATCTCCGGTGCTGCTCAGATGGACGGCGCTATCCTGGTCATCGCCGCTACCGACGGCCCCATGGCTCAGACCCGCGAGCACATCCTGCTCGCCCGTCAGGTCGGCGTTCCCTACATCGTCGTCTTCCTGAACAAGTGCGACATGGTCGACGATGACGAGCTCATCGACCTCGTCGAGATGGAGACCCGTGAGCTCCTCTCCGAGTACGATTTCCCCGGCGACGACATCCCCGTCATCCGTGGTTCCGCTCTGGGCGCTCTCGAGGGCGACGCCAAGTGGATGGACGCCATTCGCGAGCTCATGAAGGCCGTCGACGAGTACATCCCGACGCCTGCTCGTAACAACGACCTCCCGTTCCTGATGGCCGTTGAGGACGTTATGACCATCTCCGGCCGTGGTACCGTTGCTACCGGCCGTGTCGAGCGCGGTGAGCTCAAGCTCAACGAGCCCGTCGAGATTGTCGGCATCAAGGATACCCAGAACACCGTCGTTACCGGTATCGAGATGTTCCGTAAGTCCATGGACTTCTGCGAGGCTGGCGACAACGTCGGTCTGCTGCTCCGCGGCATCAAGCGTGAGGACATCGAGCGCGGCCAGGTTCTCTGCAAGCCCGGTTCGGTTACCCCGCACACCAAGTTCACCGGCGAGATCTACGTTCTGACCAAGGAGGAGGGCGGCCGTCACACCCCGTTCTTCGATGGTTATCGTCCTCAGTTCTACTTCCGTACCACCGACGTTACCGGTACGGTCAAGCTCCCCGAGGGCACCGAGATGGCTATGCCTGGTGACCACATCACCATCGAGGGCGACCTCATCCACCCGATCGCCATGGAGGAGGGCCTGCGCTTCGCTATCCGCGAGGGTGGCCACACCGTCGGTTCGGGCATCGTCTCCACGATCATTGAGTAAATTAGCTCTTTGATATAGCTGACTTAGAGAACCCGGCACTTATATGGGTGCCGGGTTCTTTTCTGCAATGGATATTGAGCCGTTGCTGACGTCGAGAGGATCGATAATGGTCCTGGGTGCACCGTCGATTAGATCTCGTTGGCTCCATTGATGTGTTCCAAATATGAATGGGTTCACCGAGAACCAATTGATTCGAGGTTTTCGTTGACAGCACTTACGTAGAGCTGATAAAGTATCAATTCGTGCCCGTACGGGGCGGAAATGAAAGGTTCAGGATACATGCGTACTCTAGTTACTCTTGCGTGCACTGAGTGCAAGCGCCGCAACTATACGACCACCAAGAACAAGTCGACCATGCCTGATCGTATGGAGATCAAGAAGTATTGCCCCTGGTGCCGTCACCACACGCTGCACAAAGAGACTCGCTAGTCTCTAGTCACATACGCCAGTAGTTCAATTGGTAGAGCATCGGTCTCCAAAACCGAGTGTTGAGGGTTCGAGTCCTTCCTGGCGTGCCAGTCATTATTCCGTAAGCTCCCAATTGGGGGCTTACGGTTTACTCATGTATAAGCGCATTGCGCGGAGGTAACCCAAATGGCCAACAAGAAGAACAAGAAGAAGGCTCAGCAGCCGGCACCTGCCAACAGCGCTGCCGCCAACTCCAAGGTTGAGGCCAAGAAGGCCGTTGCCAAGAAGAACGAGAAGGCTGCGAAGTCCAAGAAGAACGAGAAGCCTGGTTTCTTCGCCCGCACCAAGAAGTATTTCGCTTCGGTCAAGTCCGAGATGAAGCGTGTCACGTGGCCCGATAAGAAGGAGCTCGTGAACTACTCGGTCGTCGTTTGCGCTTCTCTGATCGTCGTCGGCGTCGTCATCGCTTTGCTCGATGCTGGCTTTGGCGAGGCTCTTGCTCTGTTCTCTGGATTGAGGGGCTAAACCATGTCTAAGCGTTGGTACGTCGTTCACACTTACTCTGGATACGAGAACCGCGTTAAGTCCGATCTCGAGCATCGCATCGAGACCATGGGCATGCAGGATCGTATCTTTGATATCGAGATTCCTATGGAGCGCGTCACCGAGATTAAAGAGGGTGGCAAGCGCGAGACCAAGGATTCCAAGATCTTCCCGGGTTATGTCCTGGTCCGCATGGAGATGGATGACGATGCTTGGACGTGTGTTCGTAACACGCCTGGCGTCACCGGTTTCCTGGGCGGCAACGGCAAGCCCGCTCCGCTTTCCCGCGACGAGTACAACAAGATGACTCGTCGTCCCGGTAAGGGCGATTCGCCCAAGCGCACCTCGGTTGATATTCAGGTCGGTACGTCCGTCCGCGTCACCGATGGCCCGCTTACCGACTTTGATGGCAAGGTCTCCGAGGTTAACACCGAGGCTGGCAAGCTCAAGGTCACGCTGGTGATCTTTGGCCGCGAGACGCCGGTCGAGCTCGACTTTAACCAGGTCGCTGTCATCGCTTAAGTTTTCGTCCGTTCGCGCGAGCGTGCTTCTTCTGTGACTGCTCATCTCAGGAGTGCTTCTAACACGTGCGTGCTTACGATATAGCAAGTACTTCACACTCGTGATTCGAAAGGAATGACCATGGCTGAGAAGAAGGTTGCCAACGTCATTAAGCTCCAGATTCCTGCTGGTGCCGCTAACCCCGCTCCTCCCGTCGGCCCCGCCCTGGGCGCAGCTGGCGTGAACATCATGCAGTTCTGCCAGGCCTTTAACGCCGAGACGCAGGACAAGAAGGGCGACATCATCCCCGTTGAGATCTCTGTCTACGAGGATAAGTCCTTCTCCTTCATCACCAAGACCCCGCCGGCGGCTCACCTCATCAAGAAGGAGCTGAACCTTAAGTCTGGTTCCGCTAAGCCCCAGGCCGACAAGGTTGGTCAGCTCTCCCAGGAGCAGCTCACCAAGATCGCCGAGATCAAGATGCCGGACCTCAATGCCAACGACATTGACGCCGCCAAGAAGATCATCGCCGGTACCGCCCGTTCCATGGGCGTCACCATCGCTGAGTAACGATTTCTTTAGGTAATGACGGGTGCTCCGACCGGAGCGCCCGTTATATGTGTGCAATAGGGCACACGATACGATGTGGGAGGGCATAAGCCCGTTTAACCACAGGAGGTAATGCACATGGCTAAGCATGGTAAGAGCTATAACGCCGCTGCCGAGAAGATCGACCGCGCCACGCTCTACACCCCCCTTCAGGCTGCCAAGCTCATCAAGGAGCTCGACACCGCCAAGTTCGACGAGACCGTCGAGGCCCACTTCCGTCTGGGCATCGATACTCGTAAGGCTGACCAGAACATCCGTGGTTCCATCTCTCTGCCCCACGGCACCGGCAAGACCGTTCGTGTTGCCGTCTTCGCCGAGGGCGAGAAGGCTCGCGAGGCCGAGGCTGCCGGCGCCGACATCATCGGTTCCGACGAGCTCGTCGCCCAGATCCAGAAGGGCGAGATCAACTTCGACGCCGCTATCGCTACGCCGAACATGATGGCCAAGGTTGGCCGCATCGGTAAGATCCTTGGTCCCCGTGGCCTCATGCCGAACCCCAAGCTCGGCACCGTGACCATGGACGTCGCCAAGATGGTCTCCGAGCTCAAGGCCGGCCGCGTTGAGTATCGCGCCGATCGCTACGGCATCTGCCACGTGCCCCTGGGCAAGAAGTCCTTCTCTGAGCAGCAGCTCGTCGAGAACTACGCCGCTCTGTACACCGAGATCCTGCGCGTCAAGCCCTCTTCTGCTAAGGGCAAGTACGTCAAGTCCATCTCCTTGTCTTCCACCATGGGCCCTGGCGTCAAGGTCGATCCCGCTGTCCAGCGCGACTTCCTGGCTGAGTAACTAACAGTTACTGCCTGAGCAAAGCAAGCATTGCTAAAGAAACCCGGTTCTGCCTCGTACAGGACCGGGTTTTTTGCTATCTCGGGCCAAAACCACCACAAAGGGGACAGGCACCTTTGTGGTGGTTTTGGCACTTTGGCGTCAATGTTATGGCATCGCAGCGAGCCGGTTCCAAGTGCCTCAGGTCGCCCCGAAAGAGGAGCGACGCGTACTTTGGTACGCGAGCGACGGCTTGAGGGGCGAGATGGGGTGCTTGCTGTCTCTTATA
>URVF01000030.1 GCA_900551185.1 uncultured Collinsella sp.
TGTGTATAAGAGACAGGCTTAAGGCCGCCGCGCAGGAGGCCACCGAGAGCGACGACATGAACAAGGCCGCCGAGATCACCGAGCAACAGAAGGCCGCCGAGATTGAGCTCGCCGAGGCCAAGGCCGCCTGGACCGCCGAGCTCGACGCCAGCCCGCTCACCATCGATGTGAGTCAGATCGCCGATATCGTGTCCGTGACTTCGGGCGTGCCGGTGTCCTCGCTTACCGAGAGCGAGAGCCGTCGCCTGCTGCAAGCCGAAAGCGTGCTCAAGACGCGCATCATCGGTCAGGATGAGGCTGTCGAGGCAGTTGCCAAGGCCGTGCGCCGCAGCCGCTCACCCCTCAAGGATCCGCGTCGCCCCGGCGGCAGCTTTATCTTCCTTGGTCCCACTGGCACGGGCAAGACCGAGCTCGCCAAGACGCTCGCCGAGTACCTCTTTGGCAGCAAGGATGCGCTCATCAGCTTCGACATGTCCGAGTTCGGTAGCGAGTTCGAGGTCTCCAAGCTCATCGGTAGCCCTCCGGGTTACGTCGGTCACGACGAGGGCGGCCAGCTCACCAAGGCCGTTCGTCGCCACCCGTACTCGGTCGTGCTGTTCGACGAGATCGAGAAGGCGCACCCCGATATCTTCAACATCTTGCTGCAGGTGCTGGAGGAGGGCCGCCTGACCGATAGCCAGGGCAAGACGGTCGACTTCCGCAACACCGTGATCATCATGACGTCCAACGTGGGCGCTCGCGAGATTGCGCAGGATGCGAGCGTGGGCTTTGGCACCACCGGCGAGCAGGGCCTCACGTCGAGTGAGATCCGCGGCCGTGCGATGGGCGAGCTCAAGCGCCTGTTCCGCCCCGAGCTGCTCAACCGTATCGACGACATTGTGGTGTTCCAGAAGCTCTCGGGCGAGAATCTCACCAAGATCGCGCACCTGCTGGTGGACGACCTGCGTCAGCGTTTGATTGCCAATGGCATGAACATCAAGCTCACCGATGCGGCCTATGACAAGATCGTGGCCGAGGGCACCGACCTCACCAACGGTGCGCGTCCGCTGCGTCGTGCCATCCAAAAGCTCATCGAGGACCCGCTGTCCGAGGAGCTTCTGGCCGGCGAGTGGGGCGAGGGCGATACCGTCCTGTGCGACGTGGCCGATGGCAAGTTTGTCTTTAGCCACGGCACGGGCGAGATCCCGGCACCGCGTCCGGCGGGCACGCTCGGTGGCGATACCGCTCCGGCGGCACCGCACACCGGCAACGCCGCGCCCGTGAGCGGCGGCGTGACCTCGGGCCCCGGCGGCATGATGCAAGCCGGCTCTGGCGCGCTGTAGGGATTAAACATACCTTGTATAACGGGGGCGTTTCCGATAAGGAGGCGCCCCCGTTTCTGTTGAAATGTGCTTCAATCTGCCGTGCTATACTGAAATTGAGATTCAGTATAGCAAAGGAGTTGATATGCCTACATCAATACTCGACACGCGGCCAGTTCAGATGAACGTGCGTATAGATCGCCAACTCAAAGAGGCTGGGGACGCCGTGCTGGCGCATATCGGCATGACGCCGTCACAAGCTGTGAGGGAGCTGTGGCAGTACTTGACCGAGAACGGTCATATGCCCGTCGCAAAAAAGAATGATGACGAAGTCCTGCCTGACGACATACGATCGAAGGCGAGTTCGTCCCGCGTCTCGGAAGGGGCTGCGTTAATTTCGAATTTTTATGAGCGGTTCTCGATTCAGAGGCCGAGCCCCGATGAAGCCTTTGATTACGACGAGTTATACGATCAAATGATGAGCGAGAGATTCAGCGATTGGATCGAATTATGAGCGGCGTCGGAACGAAACGTGTGCTCAAGCTGCTGATCGACACGAACGTCTGGCTAGATTACTTTCTCGCTCGTACGAATGCGACCAGGCCGATAGTCGAGCTCCTTTCTCGCGCGGCGGAAGCGGAGGATATCGTCCTCTTCTCGTCCTCCCTGTCTGTCAAAGACGTCTATTACATTCTGGGGAGGACGATGAAGGCCGACGCCCGCCGTGAGGGGGCTCTCACTCCCGAAGCCATCGCCGGTGCCGACGAGACAGCGTGGGCGTGTGTTCGCCTGATTCGGCAAAAGTCGATTATTGCCTCGGTCGGTGCAGACGAGGTCTTCGACTCCTTTGTGTTCAAGTATCATCACAACGACTTTGAGGACGACCTGATGCTGGGCGTCGCCAATCGCATTGATGCCGATTACGTCGTGACAGAGGACAAAAATCTCATCAAACATACCAATGGTGTATGCATTAATGTTCAACAGGCGTTGAAGTTGGTTGAAGGGTCCAACGTCCCTTCGGCACGGCCCGTCTAACATGCTTTATCTTGATAAAGTGGCGTTTCCTCGCCGTTAGCCGATGATGCGAGGGCGCTCGGCGTTTTCGACTGGTTTATGCACGCAAAGTCTGGGAATATACAAGTCGCATGTCTTACTGTCTAACCAGTTGCGCCAAGGAGGCACCATGGACTACAAGATTACCGGCTACGAGCCCGCCCAGCTGTTCCATTTCTTTGAGGAGATCAGCGCGATCCCCCGTGGGTCTGGCAACGAGAAGGGCATCAGCGATTTCCTGGTTGCGTTTGCCAAGGAGCGCGGCCTCGATGTGTACCAGGACGAGGTCTACAACGTCATCATTCGTAAGCCCGCATCTGCCGGCGCCGAGAATGCCCCGACCGTGATGCTGCAGGGCCACATCGACATGGTGTGCGACAAGCTGGGCTCCGTTGAGCACGACTTTACGACCGATGGTATCGACCTGGTCGTCAAGGACGGCGTCCTCACCGCTAACGGCACCACCCTGGGCGCCGACAACGGCATTGCTGTCGCTCTGATGCTCACCGTGCTCAACGACGATTCGATTGCCCATCCGGCCCTCGAGTGCGTGTTCACCACCGACGAGGAGACCGGCCTGGTCGGCGCTGAGACGCTCGATAAGTCCCAGATTAGCGCCCGCACCATGATCAACCTCGATTCCGAGGAGGAGGGCGTGGCCACCGTCAGCTGCGCCGGCGGTGTCGTCGTTACCTACACCTGCCCGATCGTGCGCGAGCACAAGACCGGCAGCACCCTTACGCTCGAGATCTCCGGCCTGCTGGGTGGTCACTCCGGCGCCGACATCCACCTGGAGCGCGGCAACGGCAACCTCATCATGGCCCGCATCATCGACCGCCTGATGGTCGCCGGCGAGCCCGCCATCGTTAGCTTTAACGGCGGCACCAAGGACAACGCCATCAACCGTGAGTGCAAGGCTGTTCTGGTCTACGCCGACCACGCTGCCGCCGAGGCCGCGGCCCAGATCGCAAAGGGCATCATCGCCGACGTCGCTGCCGAGCTCGAGGTCTTCGACCCCGGCTTTACCTGCACCGTCGAGATTGCCGACGACGCCGAGGTCGAGGCCATGGACCAGAAGTCCGCGCTCGCCCTCATCCGCGCCCTGCGTCTTGCCCCTAACGGCGTGATTCGCCGCAACGTCGCCACCGACGGCTCCGTCGAGGTTTCCTCCAACATCGGTGTGGTTGCCACCTCTGACGACGAGGTCAAGATCATGCTGTCCCCGCGCTCTTCGATCACCTCGCTGCAGAACGAGTTCAAGGATCGCCTGCAGACGCTGGCCGATGTCCTGGGCTTCGACGCCAAGTTCGAGTTCGAGTATCCCGGCTGGAGCTATGCCGAGCATTCGCCGGTCCGCGACGTCTTTGTCGAGAGCTATCGCGAGCTCTTTGGCTCCGAGCTGCGCATCGAGTCCATTCACGCTGGCCTTGAGTGCGGCCTGTTTGCCGAGGCCCTGCACGGCCTGGACGCCATCGCCGTGGGCCCGACGCTCTCCGATGTCCACACCCCGGACGAGAGCATGGAGCTCGCTTCTGCCGAGCGCTTCTACGAACTGCTCATCGACGTCCTCAAGCGCCTTGCCGCGTAAAGGTTGCACTAGCAGCAGTCCGAGTCACGTGCTAGCGGATTGCAAATGACATTACGAGAGGGGGCATCCGAGCTTTTGCGACGGGTGCCCCTTCTCTGCTTTTAAGAAATGGGAAATTGATTGGCGTCTAGCCCATATCCGCCTTGATGAGGTCGAGGGTGCGCTGGCAGTTTTCGCGGACGGGGCCGAGCATATGCTCGCGCAGGTCCGCCATGCCGGGCAGGTCGGCGTATTCGTCCATGACCTCTTCCATGCAAACGGGCACCTCGTAGGCGAGGTCCATCATGGTCGCAAAGCAAAACTTCTCGGATAGCCCGGCATCGGTAAGCGCCGCCTCCAGCACGGGGTCGCCCATACCGTGGTATCGGCGGATAGCGCCTGGACCGATGCGCCCCACAAGATTTTCGCCGCCAACGCTCATGGCAAGGCGCGCCCGGCGGCGCATGCGCTCATACGCCAAACCCGACGCGACATCGTACATTCGAGCCATCATGGCTGCGCCGTCGTTTCCAAGGAGCAGGGAATAGTTTTTCGCGTGCGCATCCGGTGCGCCGATAATGGCGTTGAAGAACAGTATCTGCGTAAACAGATACAGGTTAAGTTGATGGTGGCTCGTATTTACGAGGAGCTCTTGAATGTCGCGGGTGGTCGGGCCGCCGTCTGCTGTGTACTTTTGGGCGGGCATCACCCCAAGTGCCTGACAGAGGTCTTCTTGATGTAGGCGCCTGATCATTCCGTCTTCGACTTTCACGCGGTCATAGCGCTCAACAATGAGGGCAGGTTCGTCCTCAAACATACGATATTCGACGTTTGCCGTTGCGATACCGGCGCGCTGGGCGCTTTTCATGCAGACAAACTCATTGAGAGCCTCGAGTTTAAATCCGATAACGCCATTTTTGAAAATATGCGTTGTGGGCGAGGAGCCCATGCATTCGCACCAGCGGCCGTTTATGAACGCGAGCGCGAACTTGCCCTGGTTGCCTCCAAGTGACCAACTTTCATCTAGACCCATCCACGATGCATCGCGGTCATCTCTGATCGACTTGAGACGGAGAGCAATTTCGTGGTCGTCTATAGGGCGGTAGTCGCCAGCGCGATGCAGGACGGCGTCGGCATCTTCTTCGGCACAAAACTGCACTCCGCCCGGACAGTCGAGTCCGATATGGCTGAGCAACGCAACGGGATTGTTGGGCCTAACGTTGAATTCGGCGGCAATCGCTTTTCGTTGGTCCTCGCTGTCGGGTAGAAGGCCAAACAAGTACGGATTCATGACCTGTTGGCCGTATGTGCGATTTGATACGGGTATGTTGGTCGATAGGGTTGGCCCGTCATAGTCATGATCGTAGGTAAAGCTGATAAGACCGTTCTCATCTTGCGTGAGCGTTCCCGCAGGTACGCCGCAAATAATGGTCCGAAGTGATGTTCTGGCCATTGGCTATTTCCCTTCGGGCTTGGTTTGGTTAGATGCGTTTGCGGCAATCGAGACTCCGAGATTGGACATGGCGAAATCGGCGAAGGCCCTGTCGTAGAGCTCGGACGTAAAGGGGACATCTGCGAGAGCCGGAACGGCTGCGCTGCGACGGTTGCGATGGTGAAAACGTTGAGCGTGATGGCGCCTGGGGGTACTACGAGGTTGCAAATCAGCATGCGGGGCGTCGACTGGTTGCTCGTTTTTCGATTCGTCGATATCCCCTTGAGCGGCGAGTGCCAGTCCAAGAGCACCGAAAACTGCCAGCAGCTTGTCGAGCCGAATGCCCGTGGCATCTCCCAGCTCGAGCGATGCGAGCAGGCGCTCCGAAACACCGGCTTTTTTAGCGAGGACGGCACGGGTGATCCCTTGCGCCTCGCGTGCCTGACGCACGTAGATGCCAGCTTGGCGCGGTGTGGTGATGGGAAGGATATCCACGGCGATCTCCTAACGTGCAGACTTTTGCATATCAGTATGACATGCAAAAGTCTGCATGAAAAGGCCTCATGCAAAACTCTGCATGAGGCCTCATCCGGACGTTTAGTTTTGAAGGGTGTTTTACAGCGCCAAAATCCCCAGATGCTCCAGCAAAATCTTGAGGCCGATGAGGACGAGCACGACGCCACCCACGATGGTGGCGGGCTTTTCGTAGCGCGCGCCAAAGGTGTGGCCGATCGCTACGCCGGCAACGGAGAAGACAAAGGTCGTGATGCCAATGAGCGACACGGCGGGAACGATATCGACCGAGAGCGCGGCAAACGAGATGCCCACGGCAAGCGCGTCAATCGAGGTGGCGATGGCAAGGATTAGATATTCGCCCAGGTCGATCTTTTCGGCATCCTTGCCGTCGCCTTCGTTCTCGTCCTCAGTAAAGGCTTCCCACAGCATTTTGCCGCCGATGAAGGCGAGCAGGATAAAGGCGATCCAGTGGTCGATGGGGCCGATGATGCCCATAAACTGGCTGCCAAGCGCCCATCCGATTACGGGCATGCCGGCCTGAAAGCCGCCAAAGAACAGGCCGAGCACCACGGCGACTTTAAGGTTGATCTTTTTCATGCCGAGACCTTTGCAGATGGAAACGGCAAAGGCGTCCATCGAAAGGCCAACGGCGAGCAACACGAGCTCTGCGAGTCCCATAGTCTGGCTCCCTCTCTGCGGGCGGGCCCGCGTGTACCTCTTGAGGGAGTAATAAAAAAGACCCGTGGCGTACGCGTTGCGCGCACAGCCACGAGTCTCGTTCATTAAGGCAAGCCAGGCCGCATCGGCCAGTGTGTTGACTTACCGCGCCACCGGAGGCGAATCCGGTCACGCGACTACTCCCTCATTTATGCGAATCCCGATGCTACCACATGAACAGCTGATTTGGGTTGGGCTCTCAGCTGTGTTCGCTCATTCTGTAAGCATCGGATTTCGCAAGCGCCGCAGGGACAAACCGTGAGAAACTATTTAGCGTTTATGGAGCGTATACGATGGGAGCGATGCCTTGGATAAGAACGAGCTGCAAAAGCGTATGGAACAGGCTATTCGCCTGACTGCCCCCGGCCAGCCGATCCGCACCGCCCTCGACATGATCATCGCCGGTCACCTGGGCGCCCTTATCTGCGTCGGCGACACCGAAAACGTGCTCGCTGCCGGTAACGACGGCTTCCCGCTCAACATTTCGTTCACCTCGAACCGTCTGTTCGAGCTCTCCAAGATGGACGGTGCCATCGTCATCGACGGCGACCTCACCCAGATCCTGCGCGCCAACTTCCACCTCAATCCCGATCCCTCGCTTGCCACGAGTGAGACGGGCATGCGTCACCGTACTGCCGCTCGCATGTCGGTGCTCACCGATGCCATCGTGATCTCGGTCTCGGCCCGTCGCGCCGTCGTTAACGTGTACGTTCACGGCAAGAGCTACGAGATCCAGCCCGTCACCACCATCATGAGCTCGGTCAACCAGCTCGTCGCCACGCTTCAGACTGCTCGTCAGTCGCTCGACCGCTCCCTGCTGCGCCTGACGGCCCTTGAGCTCGACGACTACGTCACGCTCGCCGACATCACCGGCATCTTCTCGAGTTTCGAGATCATGCAACAGGCAAAGACCGAGCTTAAGGATTGCATCGTCAAGCTGGGTAACCAGGGCAAGCTCGTGCAGATGCAGCTCGAGCAGCTCGCGGGCTCCAGCATGGATACCGAATACGACTTGATGATCCGCGACTACGCAAGCGATTCCTCCGAGGCAAACGCCGAGAAGATTCGCGCCGAGCTGAGCCGCATGACGCCTAAGGACCTGTCCGACCCGCAGCACGTGGCGGCAGTTCTGGGCTATGACGACCTGGACGAGGACTCCGTCATGACGCCGCTGGGCCTGCGCACGCTTTCGCGCGTGTCCGTCGTGCGCGACGGCGTGGCCGAGAAGATCGTCGACGAGTACGGCTCGCTGCAGGAGCTCATGGATGACATCAGCGAGGATCCGGAGCGCCTGGGCGACTTTGGCGTCAACAACCCTGCCATTCTTGCGGACTCCCTGTACCGCATGAAGGGCACCAAACAAGGGAACGCATAATGGCGCCCGTATGCGCCGTGGTCGTTGCCGGCGGCAGCGGTCAGCGCTTTGGAAATCCCGGCGGCAAGCAGCTCGTTAACGTGGCGGGCCGTCCGCTCATGAGCTGGTCCATCCGCGCGTTCGATCGGAGCGACAAGGTCGGCCACATCGTGGTGGTGTGTCCTGCCGAGCGCCGTGCCGAGATGCGCCGCCTGGCCATCAGCCCGTATTCGTATAGCACGCCCATCAGCTTTGCCGATGCCGGCGATACCCGTCAGGATTCCACCCGTGCCGGCGTGCATGCGGTTCCGGCGGGCTTTGAATACGTCGCCATTCACGATGGTGCTCGTCCGCTCATTACGACCGAGGCCATCGATCACGCTATTGACGTGCTCGTGAGCGACCGCGCCCTCGACGGTGTCGTGTGCGGCCAGCCCGCGATCGACACGCTCAAGATCGTCGATGGCGACAATATCGTCGAGACGCCGCCGCGTGAGCTCTATTGGGCCGCGCAGACGCCGCAGATCTTTAGCGTCGATGCTATGAAGCGCGCCCACGCTGCAGCCATTGCCGAGGGCTTTATCGGCACCGATGATTCGTCGCTGGTCGAGCGCATGGGTGGGCGCGTCCGCTGCGTCCAGAGCCCGCGCGATAACCTTAAGGTGACGGTGCCCGAGGACTTGCGTCCCGTAACCGCGATTCTGCTTGGCCGCATGGCCGAGGGAGAGGACCTTCCCCATGTTCAGTAACCTGCGCATTGGCCATGGCTACGACGTCCACCGTCTGGTGGAGGGGCGTCGATGTATCATCGGCGGTGTCGACATTCCCTACGAGCGCGGCCTGCTGGGCCACTCGGATGCCGATGTGCTCGCGCACGCCTTGGCCGACGCTATTCTGGGCGCCTGCCGCGGGGGAGACATCGGCAAGCTATTCCCCGACACCGATCCCGCCTACGAGGGTGCCGATTCGATGGTGCTGCTTGCCCGCGTGATGGACTATGCGCGCGAGCTGGGCTTTGAGTTTGTCGATGTCGATTGCACCATTGCCTGTCAGCAACCCAAGATAACCCCGCACCGCGATGCCATGCGCGCCAACCTCGCCCATGCCCTGGGCGTCGATGTCGAAAACGTGGGCGTCGCCGCCACTACGACCGAAAGGCTCGGTTGGGAAGGCCAGGGCGAGGGAATCGGCGCCTGGGCCGTCTGCCTGCTACAGAAAACCGTTAAGGAGTAACGAATGCGTATCTACAACAGCGCTACCCATAAAAAGGAAGAGTTCCAGCCCATCGAGTCCGGCAAGGTCCGCATGTACGTGTGCGGCCCCACGGTCTATGACAACATTCACATCGGCAATGCCCGCACGTTCATCAGCTTTGACGTGATTCGTCGCTGGCTCATCGCGAGCGGCTACGAGGTCACGTTTGCCCAGAACCTCACCGATGTCGATGACAAGATCATCAAGCGCGCCAACGAGCAGGGCCGTACGGCCGCCGAGGTCGCGACGGAGTTCTCCGACAAGTTCATCGGCGTTATGTGCGCCGCCAACGTGCTCGATCCCGATGTGCGCCCCCGCGCCACCAAGGAGATCGGCCCCATGATCGCCATGATCAAGACGCTTATCGAGCAGGGCCACGCTTACGCCGCCGATAACGGCGATGTGTACTTTGCCGTGCGCAGCGATCCCAACTATGGTCAGGTCTCGGGCCGCAACATCGACGACCTTATGGTTGGCGCACGCATCGAGGAGAACGAGGACAAGAACGACCCGCTCGACTTTGCCCTGTGGAAGGCCGCCAAGCCCGGCGAGCCCAGCTGGCCGAGCCCTTGGGGCGAGGGCCGTCCTGGTTGGCATACCGAGTGCGCCGCCATGGTGCATCGTTACCTGGGCACCCCGATTGACATCCACGGCGGCGGCTCCGACCTTGCCTTCCCGCATCACGAGAACGAGTGCGCCCAGGCCACCTGCGCCTGGCACCAGGGTTTCTCCAACACCTGGATGCACACGGGCATGCTGCTGGTAGACGGCGAGAAGATGTCCAAGTCGCTTGGCAACTTCTTTACGCTGGCCGAGGTCCTCGAGCAGCACTCCGCTGCCGCCCTGCGCCTGCTGATGCTGCAGACGAGCTATCGCTCGCCGCTCGACTTCTCTTGGGAGCGCCTGGAGGGTGCCGAGAACTCGCTCACGCGTATCGCCGGTACGGTCGAGAACCTGCGCTGGGCCGCGAACCATGCGACGGCCGATGCCGATGAGGCAGCATCCGAGGCGTTTGCCGCCAAGGCCGCCGAGACCCGTGCCACCTTTAAGGAGTGCATGGACGACGACTTTAACACCGCCGGTGCCATGGGTGCTGTCTTTGGCTTTGTGACCGAGTGCAACCAGTACCTGGAGCAGGCGGGCGATGCTGCCGACAAGGCCGCAGTCCTGGCTGCCGCCGATACGCTGGCCGAGCTGCTCGATACGTTTGGCGTTGAGCTTCCCGAGCCCAAGGTCGAGCTGCCACTGGGTCTGCTGGGCGTTGCCGCCGGCCTGGTCGCCTACACGGGCGACGACGTGGACGAGGCCGCTGCCAAGATTCTCGAGGCCCGCGCCGAGGCCCGTGCCGCCAAGAACTGGGATCTGGCAGATGCCATCCGCGATCAGCTCAAGGACCTGGGCCTCACCATTGAGGATACTGCCGCGGGCACTCGTATTAAGAGTCTCTAGTATTTGTCGACCGTTCGAGGTGCGGCAGATTGCCTTGAAAGAGGAGGGCATAGACCTGGTGGTCATGCCCGACGATTGAAAGGCAAGGTGCCGTGGCTCGGACGGTCGATTCTTGTTCGTTATCTATTTAAGGAGGCCGTTTTATGGCCGACAATCGCAAGCGTGCGCCGCGTGGCGGCAAGCAGGCTGCTTCTGGCTCGCGTTCGATTCGCCGCAATGATCGCGCTGCTGCTCCCAAGGGCCAGCGCGAGCGCTCCCAAGCCCAGGCTGCGCGTCCGCAGCGAGATCGCAACCGCGACAACGTTCAGGTCTCCAAGGGCGAGTTTATCGAAGGCCGCCGTGCTGCCGCCGAGGCGCTGCGTACCGGCTTTCCCGTCAAGTGCGCGCTCATCGCCGAGGGCGGCGAGCGCGATGCCGCCCTGTCTCGTCTGGTCGATGACCTCAACGCCGCGGGCGCCCGCATTAAGTATGTGCCGCGCGCGCAGCTCGATGCGCTGTCGAGCCATGGCGCTCACCAGGGCATTGCGCTCGAGGTGGGTAATTTCCCCTATGCGGACGTCGCCGACATCCTCGGCCGCGCGGGCGATGGCCCGGCACTCGTCGTTGTGCTCGACCATGTGACTGACGACGGCAACTTTGGCGCCATCGTGCGCTCCGCCGAGGTTGTGGGCGCGGCCGGCGTCATCATCGCCAACAAGCGTGCCGCCGGCGTGACCGTGGGCAGCTACAAGACCTCAGCCGGTGCCGTCATGCATCTGCCTATCGCGCAGGTTCCCAATATCGCCCGTGCGCTCGACGACCTCAAGGCCGCTGGCTTTTGGGTAGGCGGTGCCTCCGAGCACGCCGAAGGCAGTTGCTGGGATGCTCCCTTCGAGGGTCGCGTGGCGCTCGTCATGGGCTCCGAGGGCGACGGCATCTCGCGTCTTGTGCTCGAGAAATGCGACTTTTTGACTAAGCTTCCCCAGCGCGGAAGGACCG
>URVF01000031.1 GCA_900551185.1 uncultured Collinsella sp.
GAGATCATGCCTAGTCTCGTGGGCTCGGAGATGTGTATAAGAGACAGCCTTATCGGCGGCGTTGCCGTGAGGCTTCTTGGCGCCGTAATCACGGGAATGATACTCTCAGGATTTGGCGGCAGCTTTACGGATGCGTTCGTCGGCCAGTTATTCGAGCCCTCCATGCTCTTTGCAGGCCTGATTATTTGCCTGATTGCCAGCATCTTCCGTTACGGGTATATCCTGCAAAAACAAGATGACGAGTTGCTCTAGGGGGAATCCATGATTATTCTGCGGCTTGACCGCATGCTCGCCGAACGCAAGATCTCATCCAAAGAGCTTGCGGAACGTGTGGGCATCTCCCAGGTCAATATGTCACGCATTAAGACGGGCAAGGTTTCTGCCATACGTTTTTCAACTCTTGACGCGATATGCCGTGCACTCGACTGCCAACCAGGCGATGTACTGGAATATATATCCGACGATGAAGCCGATAGCCTATTTGGGCTTAAAGATGAATAGCCATAATTAAGCTGCCAATCTGCCCTCAACGCAAATAGCCCGCCAGAACGTTGTCCGTTCTAGCGGGCTTAATCAGGTGATCGGTTAACGCGCAGTAGTGCAGGCAAACCTTACGCAAACAGGCCGTAGATGCTGATGTTGGCCTTGGCGTAGAGGCCGTTAGCATACTCGGTCCACTTGGAGCTAGCGCTCGAAGCCTGCGAGGAATACTGCTGGTAGGCGGTGTAATAGGCGGTCATGGCCTGCTTATAGGTAGCGCTATCGGCCGTAAAGGCATCGTCAGCGAAGGCCTTAGCGTAGGTGCTATCGGCGTCCTTCCAGGTGCCCTTTGAGCTATCCCACTCGTCGCCGGCAAGGTTGATGATGTAATCGGCGTAGTCCTTGCTCGCGGTCTCCTCGTTGCCGTCAGCAGGCTCGGTCGGGGCGGTCGGCATACTTGCGGAGCTGTCGCCGACCTTCTTCTTGTAGAGCTTCTGCAGCGTCGCGGACTGGCGGACGATCTGCTTGGCCTGGTCCTTGGACACGCCGTACTGCGTGGCCATGGTCTTGTAGTCGGAGGTGCCGATGGAATCCTCGGCATACTGCTTCATTTCCTTGGAAGAGACGGTAATGCCCTCGTCCTCGGCAGCGTCCAGCAGAATCTGGTTGCGCACGTAGGACAGGATAACGTCGGCAGACGGAGCGGTGTAGTTGCCGTCGTCGTCCTTGACGGTGTCAAGGCTGTACTGGCTCTCGATGGCCTCACGCGCGGTGATGTCGCTCTTCTTGCCGTTGTAGCTATAGCTCGCCACGGTCGAATCGAGCTGGTCCTCGGACAGGGTCGCCGAGCCGACGCCCTTGCCGCCAAAACCACCGTTGCCGATAAAGAAGCCGACCACAGCAGCGATCACGACTGCAACCACGAAGGCGGCAATCATCGTCTTCTTGTGCTTGGATGCGCGGTCGTCTTCGTCGGAACCCAGGATATCGTCGTCCTCGTCCTGCTCCTCGGGCATGAGGTTCTCGTCGGCGGCGTCCGCGGCGATCTTTGCCTCCAGGCGAGCGTCCTCCTCCTCGGCCGTCGTACCGGCGGCAATATGTTCGGCAGACGTACCGGCGACCAGATCGATCTTCTCGTCCTCATCACCGTCGGGGCCTTCGCCACGCTCGATGATCTGGATGCCGTCGATCTCGTCCTTCTCGTCCTTCTTTTGAATCAGACCCATATCAGTTACTCCTTGTTAGGAAACATAGTCCGCAATAGAATACGCCCGACAGAGCGCCGGGCGTATTGATTCTCAGGTTATACGCAAACACTTAAGTACTATTTAGGCGTTTGCAGTGTGCATGTCTTAGGCCAGGTGCGCGATAACGGCATCGGCAAAGGCCTGCGTGCCCACAGCGCCCTCAACGGAGCCGGTCTGGGCACGACGAACGTCGCCGGTAACCTGCTCACCCTCGTCGAGCGTGGCAGAAACGGCGGCGCGGATGCGATTGGCCGCGTCGTTCTCGCCCAGGTGATCGAGCATCATAGCCGCGGACAGAATCTCGGCCGTGGGGTTAGCGATATCCTGGCCAGCGATATCGGGCGCGGAGCCGTGCGTCGCCTCGAAGATGGCGCAGTCGGCACCGATGTTGGAGCCGGGGGCCATCCCTAAGCCGCCCACCAGGCCGGCGCACAGGTCGCTGACGATGTCGCCGTACAGGTTGGGCAGAACCAGGACATCGAAGTCGTTAGGGTTCTGGACCAGGCCCATGCAGGTGGCGTCGACGATCTTATCGTTGAACTCGATATCGGAATAGTTGGCGGCCACCTCGCGCGCCACGCGCAGGAACAGGCCGTCGGTCGCCTTCATGATGTTGGCCTTATGCACGGCCGTCACCTTTTTGCGGCCGCAGCGGCGGGCGTACTCAAAGGCGTACTCCACAATGCGGCGGCTCTTGGCGATGGAGATGGGCTTGATTGAGATCGCGGAATCCGCGGCGAAGGTCTTCTGGCCCGAGCGCTCGACGAGCTGCGAGAGCTCCTCGACCTCGGCAGCGCCCTCATCGAACTCGATGCCGGCGTAGAGGTCCTCGGTGTTCTCGCGCACGATGACCAGGTCGACGTCGCGGAAGCGCGAGCCGTCGCCCGGCTGCGACAGGCAGGGGCGCACGCAGGCGTACAGGTCAAAATGTTTGCGCAGGGCCACGTTGACGCTGCGGAAACCCGTACCGACCGGCGTGGTGATGGGGCCCTTGATGGCAACCTTGGTCTCGGCGACCGCATCGAGCACGTGCTGGGGCAGTGGCGTGCCAAACTCGTCCATGACGCCGGCACCGGCCTCCTGGACGTTCCAGTTGATCTGGACACCGGTGGCCTCGACCACGCGGCGCATGGCCTGCGTAATCTCGGGACCGATACCGTCACCGGGGATCAGGACTACATCGTGCGCCATAATCTGTTACTCCTCGTCTTCGGCGTCGTCAGATTTTTTAACGCTAGCACGCTTCTTCTTTTTGGAGAGATCCAGGCCAAAACGTTTAACAAGCATTTCGCAAATCTCGCTCGAACGGGCCTTGAGATAGCTGCCCTTGCCGTTCTCGGCATCGAACTTAAGGCGCAGCGCGAGCTTCTCGGCAACCTCGGCGTCGATCTCGCCCTGGCCAAACTCATACAGGCAACCGAGCATGTCGCGATACTCGAGGTCGCCGTGGTAGCACTGGATGGCCTCGTCCAGGATCGGCCAAGCCTCGCGCGAACGCTCGACGCTCGTAGCGCCCCACACGCACAGCAGGCGGAAGGCGGCATAGCGCAGCGTGGAGGAAATCTCGTCGAACAGCGCGGTCTCGGCGCCCTCAAAGGCATCGCCCAGCTGCTCGGGGCAGGTGGTGGCGAGCGCCGCAAGGGCATCGAGAGCCTCCCAGCGGGTCTGAGCCTCGGGGCGGTCAAGTGCCTCGATCAGCGCGGGTACGCAGGGCACGACGCGCTGCGGATCGCGCTCGGCAAGCAGGTGCAGCACGCGGGCGGCAAACTGACGGATGCGGCGCGTGGGGCAGCCGAGCTCCTTGACCAGACGGTCGACGGCGTTCTCGTTCTCCTCTGCCAGCTGAAGCTGTGCCAGCTCCTCGTCGGTGAGCTGTTCGTCTTTGTTTTCTGCCATAGTTACCTCTTCTTACTATTTCTTAGCGTGCTTGCCAGCACCCTTGCTGTCATCGGTGACCGAGATGAGCTGTCGGTCGGCCGCGCCATTGCGACGAGCACGGCGGCGTTCCTCGGCGTCGCCCGCGTCGGCGGCGGCGCGATGAGCCTTGTTGACGTTAAAAACCTCGTCGTGCTTGCGCCATGGACCGACGGACTCGCCAAAGCTCATCTTAAGACCGGCGATAAAGCCGCCGAGCCAGCCGATCGGCGCAAACTGCACCAACGGAAACAGCGAAAACACCCAGGTCAGCAGGACGACTGCCGCCGCTCCTGCAAAATTGGCGATCCAGTAGTCGCGCTTGGTGATCACGCGCTTTTCGCACGCCCACTGGCCGCACAAAAAGCCAATGTAGATCGCAAAGAGAAAGAGCACCAGCGCTAGCACCACGAACGTCCAGCTCATGGGCGCTACTCCCCGTGATGGTGGCCGCAGCAGCACTCATGGCCGTCGTCATGGCCGTGGCCGCCGCAGCACTCGTGGTCCTCGCCGTGATGGTGACCGCAACCGCACTCATGGTCGTCGCCGTGCTCGCCGCAACCGCAGCCGTCCTCGTGAGCGCCATGCTCCTCGGGACGATACTGCGACCAGTCCAGACCGGCGGCGATAGCGTCGGCCTCCTCCTTGTAGAGGACCGTGATGGCCTGGGTGCCCAGCTTGGCGCCACCGATGGCGTCGAGCATGTCGTAGAGCGTAAAGGCGACGTCGGCGCCGGGCAGCGCGAGCTCGCGGTCATCGGCGTAGGCGAGCGCCAGGCGCAGGTCCTTGATGAAGTGCTCGACCATAAAGCCGGGCTTGTAGTCGCCGTCGAGCGCCTTGGGCGCCAGGCTCTCCATGGCGCCGGACTTACCGGTGCCGCCCAGGATCATCTGGCGGGTCTTCTCCAGGTCAAGGCCGCTCAGCTCGGCAAATGCCATGGCGTCTGCCATGCCGACCATGCAGGCGCCCAGCGACACCTGGTTGGCGAGCTTGGCAGCCTGGCCCTTGCCGGCGCCGTCGAAGCAGCAGATGGTTGCCGCAAAGGTAGAAAGGATGTCGCGGACCGACGCGATGTCGTTCTCGGTAGCGCCCACGATAGCCGTAAGCGTGCCGGCGATAGCACCCGACTCGCCGCCGGTGACGGGGCAGTCAAACGCCATGCGGCCGGAAACCTGGGCGGCCTCGGCAATGTCGCGCGCCAGCTCGGGCGAGCTCGTGGTGAGGTCGATCAAGACCGCGCCCGGCTTGGTGCACGCGAGCAGGCCGTCGCCCGCCAGGTAGAGCTCCTCGACCTCGGAGGGATAGCCCACCATGGTAAAGACAACGTCGGCGTTCGCCGCGGCATCTGCCGGCGTATCAGCCCAGACGGCGCCGCGCTCAACGAGCGCTGCAGCCTTGGACTTGGTGCGGTTGTTGACCGTGACGGGATAGCCGGCGTCCAGAATGTGGCCGGCGATGGGGGCACCCATAATTCCGGTGCCGATAAATGCGACGGAGAGCTTGTTTGCCATGAAACCTTTCCTTTTGGTTTGGGTGTTGTTACCAGGTTAAATACTCGGTGCCAGCGTTTGGGCAGTGAGCTGGGATCGATTACGGCCGCGTTACTTGCCTACTGACCGCGCACGCGACGGGCGATGCGGTCGGAAAGCGACGCCTTGTCGGCGCGGTTCTTACCCCAAAACGCGCAGGCCACCATGCCGGGACCCACGTGCGAGCCGATGGTGGGACCCACGGAGCTGCGAATGATCGTGACGTCGGCGCAACCCTCCTCCTTGCGGATGGCAGCTTCGAGCCAGTCACCGTCCTTTTCGGCATCGGCAGTCATAATGGCGATGGGCATGGTGCGATCGGGCACATAGTTCTCGCGGAACGACTTGAGGATGGACTTGAGCGCCTTCTTGCGGCCGCGGTTGACGCCGATCAGCGACAGCGAGCCGGCCAGGTCGTAGGAGAGCTCGGGCTTGACGTCGAGCTTTGCCGTGAGCTGCGCCGCCGCGGGAGGAATGCGGCCGCCGGCAGCCAGCGCGTCAAAGCTCTCGAGCGTAAAGTAGCCGTGGACATAGGTCTTTGCCTCGTTTGCCCAATCGACCAGCTGTTTGGCGGTCAGTCCCGCCGAACGCTGACGCACGGCCTCGAGCGCCAAGAGCGCGCCGGTCGCGCAGGGCAGAGCGTTGTCGACCACGTAGAGCTCAAAGTTGGGATACTCGGCGCGCACGGCATCTGCCGCCTGGCACGCGGAGTTGTAGCTCGACGACAGCGCCGAGGTAAAGCACAGGTAGACCGTGGGCGTGCCCTCTTTGGCGCACTCGGTAAAGAACTCGATATAGCGACCGAGCGACACAGCCGAGGTGGACACGCGGGCACCGGCGCGCATGCGGTCGTAGAACTCCTTAGGGCTCATGCTCGACCAGATGTCGTCTGTGCGCTCCTCGCCATCGATAATGAAGGGGAAACCCAGGATATCGACATCGAGGTTCGCGGCGACCTCGGGGCTAAAGTCGCAGCAGGTATCGACGACGATGCGGCAACGGTTCGAATGACCGGCGGATGCGGCCTTGTCCATCAAAGCGACTCCTTACGTAAAAAGGCGGCCACCCGCATGGGATGGCCGCCAACCGTTAACTCATGCAAGTTAACGTATTTTACTCGTCAAGTGTTTCGATGCGGGGCTTGATGATGCCATATCCACCATTCTTACGGTGATACACCACATTGATGAGACCAGTCGTCGCGTTCTCGAACACGTAGAAGTCGTGGCCCAGCAGATCGGTCTGCACCAGCGCCTGCTCCTCAGTCATCGGGGTGACATCGATGACCTTCTCGCGGACGAGCAGGTCGTCCTCCTCCTCGGGCAGCAGCAGGTCGGCCAGATCATCGACGCGCTCGACCGGCACAACATCCGCGGCGCTGGCACCACCCTGGCGGTTATCCACGACCTTGGTCTTGAACTTGCGCAGCTGGCGGGTGACCTTATCGGCGGAGAGATCGATGGCGGCATACATATCTGCACCGTGCTCGGCAACGCGAATCACCGAACCGCGGGCACGAACCGTAACCTCGACGATTGCCGGGTTGGGGTTCGAGGGGTTCTTCTCATAGCGAAGTACAACGTCGACCGTCATGGGCTCGATATCGAAAACCTTGAGCGCCTCGCCGATCTTCTCATCCACATGCGCACGCAGAGCATCGGTTACCGTCGTCTTGCGTCCAGAAACCTTGATATCCATACGTGGCTCCAATCTGCCTCGGGGACTTACTGTACTGGCTATGTACCCATTGCCGTGCATTTAATCACGCGGATTCCTAAAGACCCGAATAACGATTGCTTGATACCGCATACCGAAGTCTCGTACTTTTCCATGGCAAAGTGCGCTATAGGAGGGAGCCGGCGGCTTTGTATTTGGTCCCGAAAATTGGCTTTGACCTGCTGATTTTATTGGGATGAAAAAGCCGGGCTCCCCCATCGGGGAAGCCCGGCAGTGCGTGTTGAAACCATGAAGAGGTGTCCTTTCCAACGTATAGGAGACATCACCCCTAGCAATAACTAGCTATTGAGTTTGTTAATGTCGTCGTCGGTGATGGCGCCTTCCTGGCTGGACGATTTGTCCTCGGAGGATGCGGTCTCATTGTCGGAATCGGAGGACTCGCTGCCGGAGGACGTGGTCTCACTGGACTCAGAGTCGCCCGGCTGCACGTTAGCGCCCGAAACCGTCTTAGTGGTGAGGTCGTAGGGCATCCTGCCATACCAGACAGAGTGGACCGCCTCGAGCGTGCCGTCGGCCGTAATACCGTCGAGGGCATCGCTCACGGCACGGCACAGTTCGTCATTGGACGAGAGGCCCGCAACACCAAGCGCCGAGGGTGCCTCGAGCGAACCGACATAGGAGACCTCGCTCATCAGGCGTGCAAGGTAGCCGCCGGCCGTGGAGTCGCAGATCACATAGTCGACCTCGCCGGACTCGAGCGCCTCAAAGCACTCGTTGATGTTGGAGTAGGTCTTTTGGTTGGCGGTGATGCTCTGCTTAGCAAGCGCCTCCTGCGAGGCCGAGGACATCTGAACGCCCAGGGTGGACGTGCTAAGGGTATCGGTGGAAACGCTTAGCGACCCACCATCGCTAGTTTTACCGAACACGGAAGTGGCATCGTACAGGCAGGTGCCGAGCGAGCTAATGTCCCCGTCCGTGGAGTTAATCTCGCCGATAAAGATATCGGCCTTTTTGTCGCCGAGCGCGGAACCTGCCGAGGACGCATCGACAAAGGCGACCTTAAGGCCCATGCGGCTTGCGAGGGCGCGGGCGGCGTCGACCGCATACCCCGTGAGCTCGCCGTCGGCGTCCTGTATGGCCTGCGGCGCATCGGAAGTATCGAGGGCGACCGTCAGGGTTCCGGGAGTGACCAGGGCATCGTCCGACACCGCCGGCGTGACGGTCTCGTACTCGATCTGGTCGATCGTAGGAGTCGTGAACGTAGACAGCGGGTTGAACGCGCATCCGCTCAGGCCCAAAACGGCGATGACCGCTGCGGCCCCAGCACCTAACCGAGCCGCGTGCATCAAACTGCCCCTCACCATGTCCACTACCCTGCCTTCTGTGTCGTATACGATCCGTGCGTTGCGCGGAATATCAGGTTGTTCCCACCAGCTGACCTGGTATTTGACCCCACACTTGCGCACCGGGGTGTTTGCTCGGGAGGCCGCAGCCACCTTCACGACTGGCCCGCTCGCCCGCGAGGCGGTATTGCCCCAAAGAAAGTAGAACGGACGGTGCGGCTTACATCTAGGACGCGCCATGATCGCGCCGCGCGCACGCGGTCGCTTACGTGGATCCCTTTGACCGCGTCTGTCTTGGACTAGGACGGGCATTTCGTCCGTCCGCAACCACAGCCTGGTAGGAACGAAGCGCATTATAGCTAAGTTCAAGCTAAAGTTTAAGGTTAGGGGCGTTATTCGCATCGCGAGTACAGATTTCGCAGGTCAGGACGGGCCGCACGTGCTCTGATTGAGCCCGTCGCTCCCCTATGGAAAGCCCCAACACACCCGTCTTAGGGCGCCGTGGCCAAAAAATAGCAAATATGAGTACTGTTACCAATTTAGTAGCAGGAGTTTTTGGCTCTGCAAGCTGTTTTCACGCTCTATAACGTCAGATTGATGCCAGGATATTCCACATTTGTTTAATAACTTTCTAATTTACCCCCTCTTCCAGTCCCAAAATCCCTGATTTTGCTGTTACTGAATTTGTATCAGTACTCATATTTGCTATATTTTGGCCAGAGCATATATCCAACCCCCTGTTTCAGAGCATTGTTAGGCGGGTTTAAGCCCAAAACACGCCCGCAACGTGTTAAATAGCGCCTCTTGTTTCTTTCTGCGAGCGTCAACACGGTTGCGATATCGCTTACTCATGCGCTGGTGGATGCGCCATGCGAGCGCTTCCATCGCTTCCATGTCACAGAGCATTTCGTTGTTGACCGTCGCGACCTCGATTCCCATAGTAATCAAGCCCGTGTTGCGCTTTTCATCATGGATACGTCCCCTCCGAGAGGAATGGCCCAGCTCACCGTTGTATTCCAAGTCAAACCGGGCTGCTTCCTGAAAGGCATCGCAAACCGCATGCGGCATCCCCGAGATCGCCTGTGCACGGTCGTTGAACTCGATCTTGTAGTCGGTCTTAAAGGGACCACAGGCAAATCCGCCATAGGAAAACGGAAGCGAAAACAGAGCGAGCATGATGCACTCCATGGGTGAACGCAGGTTTTCCGACAGATAGGGACACAGCCGCCGCAGCTGCTTGGCCGCGCTCCCCTTGCATGCCGCGAGGTAATCTACCAGGCAATCGGGTGTCAGCACGGACTCGACCTCAAAGTAACCGACATCTGGCGGCTGGTCTTTGTCCTTTGCCAATTTGTTCACGACAGGCGAGGTGTAGGGAGACAGATACTTCCCGCGGTCACTCAGTGAAATCTTAGAACACAGCTCCTGGGCCAGGGCAAATGCCTGGATGCAGCCGACCTCGCGCGCGACGGCTACGCAAAGGGCCTCGGGAGATAGACTGTACACCCCCGGTTCCACCTCTAGAATCGAGCCGGCGGGCAACTCGGAGCATACGGACCAGCTCACGCCAAGAATACGGCGGCGCTGCGCTGCAGACCCTACCAGCAAGCACAAATCCTCTTGCACCTCGCCGCTTGCGGCCCCAATCCGCACCAAATCGGGAAGATAGATGTCCTCGGTCGAGGGCGACGATGTGCGCAGCACACGGCGCTCTTCATCGGGATTAAGGTCCTTCCAGCTTATGTAGCCCATCTGCCGGCGCTCGGCGCGCATCATGCGTAGCGCCGAGGCGCCAGTTAGGATTACGGAAGCCGCTAGCTGCTCTTTTGTCGGTTTGTTGCACCACCTGATTGTTACCGCCACATGAATCACCCCTACCAAACACGTGCGATAGCAAGGCCATCGACTGCCGCAGCGCCGGCGCGCTTGAGTTCCGCCGAAGCCGCGGCCATCGTCGCGCCCGTGGTGATAACGTCATCGATAAGCAGCAGGTGGCGGCCGTGCACGTCCTCAACGGTCTCATACATGCCTCGGGCGCGTTCACGGCGTTCTTCACGACCGAGTTCACGCTGGTCGCCATGCCCGTACTTGACGAGAGCATCGAGCAGGGGAACACCCGACAGCTCGCAAAATGGACGCGCAATAGCCTCCATATGATCAAAACCACGCCGCCGAAACGCTGCCGCCGTCGCAGGCACAAACACCACCGCATCCGCACCGGACAGCACACCTCCATAGCGATCGGGCGCTACGACCTGGGCATGCAGGGCGGTGTCGTAGAGCAGCTCCGCCAGATACGGAGCCAGACGTCGCTCGCCCGCATCCTTGTACGCTTTAATGATGCGCGGCAGCGGATGCGCATAGACGGCGCACGCCAGGCAGCGGTCGAGCGCCTCCGCCATTGCCGAGGACGTGCCCTCGACCGAACACTCAGTGCACAGCAAATCCCCAAACGGGGCGCCGCATCGGGTACAGCTATGACGTGGGTCGATGAGCGTGAACGCAGCCAGGCAGTCTTGGCAAATAAGCGCACCGGCGCGCTCGCAGCCGGCACATCGTGTTGGCGACAATGCCTCGAGCGCCTCGCGTGCCACCCGCTCGGCAAACGGTAGCAATTTGTCCGCAAACGGTAGGGCACCGGCACCCTGCAGACGGCTCAATATGTTCAGATGGCCCTTCAAGACACAACCCTCCCTACGTTCGGTCGCAGGGAGGGTTGTTGATTCGGCGCTATGATACCCCGATGCGCTCGGGGCAAGGCGAGCTAAATCCGCTCGCGGGCGTTATTCGCCGGCGGGCGGTTGTGGTGCGGACGAAGACGGGGTCGAGCCCTCGCCACCATCCTGGCGCGGCTTGTGGGAACGGCGACGGCGACGGCGCTTTTGACCCTGGTCGGCCGAGCCCTCGCCACCGCGATCCTCGCGCGGCTCGCGCTCGTCGCGAGCGGCGCCACGCGAAGCCTTAGCAGCCGCTCCCCCGCCATCTCCGGGACGACGGCGCGTGACCTTGACCTCGCCATCCGAGACCTGATCGGCCACGGAGGGCACTGAGGGCTTCTGTTGCGCGCCCGAGGAATGGCGACGGCGCGGACGCGGCGCGCGCTCCTCCTCGCCACGCGACTTGCCGCCCTTGTCGGCAGGCGCATCGGAACCCGAACCACCCTTGGGGGCGGCACCAGCCTCGCGAGCAGCTGCGACGCGGAAGGCGTCCTCGCGCTCCTCGCTCGACAGATGACGGCCTGTCTCTTATACACATCTGACGCTG
>URVF01000032.1 GCA_900551185.1 uncultured Collinsella sp.
GAGATCATGCCTAGTCTCGTGGGCTCGGAGATGTGTATAAGAGACAGCATTTACACCACCGACGTCGCGGTTATCCGCAACTCCAACGCCGACGCCGTCTTTGCGGTCTACCCTTTCACGCCGCAGCCCGCCATTACGCAGGCACTGTTGACCGTCGCCGAGTGCCCGGTCTTTGTAGGCGTGGGCGGCGGAACTACGACCGGTAAGCGCTCCGTGCAGATGGCAGCCGTCTCCGAGATGCAGGGCGCGGCGGGCTGCGTGGTCAACTCCCCCGCTACTGCCGAGATGGTCGAGCACATCACCAACATCGCCGACATCCCCGTCATCGCCACGGTCGTTCGCTGCGACGACGATGCCCACGCCAAGGTGCGCGCTGGAGCCAAGATCCTCAACATCGCAGCCGGCAAGAACACGCCCCAGGTCCTACGCGAGCTGCGCGAGCACTATCCCAACCTGCCGCTCATCGCACCGGGCGGCAAGACGCCCGAGAGCATTCGCGAGACCATCGCCGCCGGCGCCAACGCCATCATCTGGACGCCGCCTTCGGCCCAGCAGCTACAGGCCGACATGATGCAGCGTTATCGCAAGATGAAGGAAGACGCCACACCTGTCATCTCGCGCGACGATGTGCCCATTATCGACCAGGTCGCCGCCGCCGAAGTCAGCCAGGTCGAGAACATGAATCCCGACGTGCCGATTCCCGACGAAGTCATCGAGCGCGTCGCTTCGATCCACGAGCGCGTCGAGGAGCATCGCGCCAATCGCGGCCTCAAGCCGTCACTGCACGGCTTTTTCTTCCGCGGAAAGAAACGCTAGCCGCAACAGCAAGGCCCGCCCCACAAACAACGGAACGGGCCCTTTCTGTTATCGAATGTCAGGAGGGACAGGCGCAGCGGTTAAAACTGTCAGCCAGCCCACGAACGTTAATCCACGCGCTTGTCGCCCATAAAGAAGAGCGCCACCGTACCAGGTCCGGTATGCGAGCCAATCAGAGTACCGATGTCATTGATCTCAATCTTGCCTTTAAGCTGCGGAACCTGTTCCTCGATCAGCGCCGCGACCGCCTCGGCATCCTCGCGGCACGCCGACTGCGACATGATGCACTTACCCGAATAATCTGCACCGTCCTGCACGTGTGCCATCATGGTCTTGGCCATCTCGGAAATCGCGCGCTTCTTAGTGCGAATCTTCTCACGTGGCGACAGCTTGCCATCGCAATCGACCGTCATAAGCGGGCAAATCTTAAGCGCCGTGCCGATGATCGCACTCGCGGCCGAAATGCGACCGCCTCGTAGGTAGCTCGACAGATCGGTCGAGAAGAACCAGTGGTGCAGGTTGAGTTTATGCTCCTCAATCCAAGCGGCCGTCTCGTCGAGTGAAGCCCCGCTATCGCGCACGTCGGCGGCATATTCCAGCAACAGACCAAAGCCCGAAGACGCCCCCAGCGAATCGATGACGCGCACCTTGCCGCCCTGGGGATAGCGATCCGCGAGCATCTGCGCCGCGACGCAGGCCGATCCATACGTGCCCGAAATACCCGACGACAACGTCAGGTGCAGCACGTCTTTACCCTCGGCAACAAACGGCTCCCAAAACTCCTCGTACTCACCCACGCTCACCTGAGACGTCTTGGGCATGGCGCCCGCGGCAATCTGGGCAAAAAACTTGTCCGGCGTAATCGACTGATACAGATCGTCCGTATAGACAACATCGTCGATCTCGTAATGAAAACACACGACAGGGATATTGCGCGCCGCAAAGAACTCACGGGTTCGGTCGGCGGCGGATTCACAGGTCAGGACAAAATCACTCATATGAGGCTCCTTACTCATTGCTGCGCAAATTATCGCACAGTGAGCCTACATGCGGTACATATGTCCACTATTTACCAAATCGAACCAAATATAGTGAACATCTTTACCACCATCGTCTCCACCGGCCCCATGCATAAATATCTGAGAAAACACCCTCTGTCGTCTCCACCCAACCGACACATCTACCTTCACTAAATCGATTTACCAAACCGTTCAGCCGACAATTCAGCCGCTGGCGCAAAATCGAAACAAAAGCGGCGCATACTGATAAACGTTTGATGCTGTTTATCAGTTTTACCAGCCCATCGGAAGGTGTTTCATGGTCGCATTCGATCGCAACCCGCAAGACTTCAAGTATCTGCGCCTGCTGTCGAGACAGTTTCCCACCGAACAATCCGCATTTACCGAAATTATCAACCTCTCGGCCATCCTTAACCTACCCAAGGGCACCGAGCATTTTATGAGCGACGTGCATGGTGAGTACGAAGCCTTTATGCACATCCTCAACAACTGCTCGGGCGTCGTGCGCGAACATGTCGACGAGATCTTTGGCGACACGCTCTCCTTTGACGAAAAGGGCGAGCTGTGTACGCTCATCTACTACCCGCGCGAGAAGATCGACCTGGTCCGCAGTCAGCGCGAGGACTCGCCCACCTGGTACAAGACGATGCTTGACCAGCTCATCATGGTCGCTCGCTCACTTTCAAGCCGCTACACGCGCTCCAAGGTGCGTAAGGCCATCCCGCGCGATTACGCCTATATCATCGACGAGTTGTTGCACACGCACCCGGACGAGAACAACTATCGCGTGCGCTATCACGAGCGCATCGTGGAGTCCATCCTGGAGACCGCCAGCGCCGACGACTTTATTGAGTCGCTCGCCTCGCTCATCAAGCGCCTGGCCGTCGACCACCTGCACCTGGTGGGCGACATCTTCGACCGCGGCGGCGGCGCGGCCAAGATTATGGACCGTCTGCTCACCTACCATTCGCTCGACATCCAGTGGGGCAACCACGACCTGCTGTGGATGGGCGCTGCGACCGGTGAGCCCGCCTGCATCGCCACGGTGTTGCGCAACAACCTACGCTACGACAACTACGAGATCCTGGAGAACGACTACGGCATCTCGCTGCGTGAGCTTGTCGCCTTTGCCGATGCCACCTACACCGCCGGTGAGTCCATCACCCCGCTGATCAAGGCCATCAACGTGCTGCTCTTTAAGCTCGAGGGCCAGATTATCCAGCGCCACCCCGAGTTCGATATGACCGACCGCCTGTTACTCGACAAGATCGACCACGACACCGGCACGGTCACGCTCGCCGACGGCAGCGTGTGGCCGCTCACGACCAACGACTTCCCCACCGTCGACCCGGCGGACCCCTATACGCTCACGTCTCAGGAGCAGCACATCATCGACAAGCTCGTGTCCGAGTTTGTCACCGCCGATCACCTGCATCGCCATATCGATTTCCTCTACACCCACGGCTCGATGTACAAGGTCGCCAACGGCAACCTGCTCTTCCACGGCTGCGTTCCACTCAACGAAGACGGCACCTTCAGCAGCATGAACTGCCTGGGCACCTGGCACGCTGGCCGCGATTATCTCGATTTTTGCGACCACATCGCCCGCCGCGCGTGGCGCGTGGGCGACCGCGATGCCCTCGACTGGATGTGGTACCTGTGGATTGGCTTCAATTCACCCGCCAGCGGACGCCTGGTGCGTACCTTTGAGCGCGCCTATATCGCCGATAAGAGCACCTGGGTCGAGCCGATGGACCCGTACTTTACGCTTACCAAGTCGCCCTCGGTCTGCGATGATATCATGCGCGAGTTTGGCGTCGCGCCCATGGCATGCTCGCCGACCGGCCACATCATCAACGGCCACACGCCCGTTAAAACCACCAAGGGCGAGCAGCCCATCCGCGCCGAGGGCAAGCTGCTGGTCATCGATGGCGGCTTCTGCCGCGCTTACCATCCCAAGACGGGCATCGCCGGCTATACGCTCATCTCGAGCTCGCGCGGCTGCCGCCTCAAGTCGCACCGGGCCTTTACGACGGTTGCCGAGGCACTCACGCGCAACGTGGACATCGAAAGCGAGACCAACCGTTTTGACCAAGCGGATCGTCGCCGCATGGTGAGCGACACCGATACTGGCGCCAAGATTCGCAGCCAGATCCAGGATCTGTGCCAGCTGCTCGATGCATATAGAAACGGTGCTATCGAAGAGCGCGTCTAGCCCCACCCGCGGGGATTGGCTAAACTTGCTGAGTTTGTCATCCCCACGGCGTCCCCGCGCCACCCTAAGGCAGGTACCATGCAAAAGCTCCTTGCGCAGATCATGAAATTTGGCGTCGTCGGTGTCATTGCCACGGTTATCGACTTTGGCATTATGAATCTGCTCCACTACGGTCTGGGCCTCAACATCCTAATCGCCAACACCAGCGGCTTTATCATCTCGCTCATCTTTAACTACCTCGCAAGCATGAAGTACGTGTTTGCGCACAAGGAAGGCATGAGCCGCCGCCGCGAGTTCATCATCTTTGTCGTGCTGTCCGTGATCGGTTTGGTGCTCAACGACGGCATCGTGCTGGCGCTCAACGCCGGCCTGGGACTCGAGGCCAATATCGCCAAGATCTGCGCCACCGCGCTTGTCATGGTCTACAACTTTGTGACCCGAAAAATCTTCCTGGAGGGCGACGAGACAAAATAGCTCGAAACCCCTGCAGCATTACGGCGCCCACGGACGACGCGCACTCAGCGCAGTATCGTCCGTGGGTGTCGCTCGTTTACGGGCAAATTTTCAACGTTTGCGGATTAGCTCTTGAAAATTTGGCGAGTTCATATAGTTCTTGGCAAAGACCTTACGTTTCCCTTGTAAAAGCTCTAAAGTATCCTCTGCTCGATTCATCAACGCATTGGATGTGATTACGTGCGCAAGGCGCTGGCACAACCTCATACCAAGCAGTTCCTCAAGTTTGCCGTCGTGGGTCTTATCTCCTTTGGCATCGACTGGGGCATGCTCATTGCGCTCGTCGAGCTGTTCCACCTCGACTTTTTGATGAGCACCACGATCTCGTTTATCACGTCCGTCGTGGTCAACTACTGGCTCAGCATGAAGTACGTGTTCGACCACCGCGAAGGCATGAGCCGCAAGCGCGAGTTCACGATCTTCACCATCCTGTCGGTGATCGGCCTGGGCCTCAACGACCTGTATATGTTTGTTGGCGTCACGTTTTTGAGCATCGGCTACCAGGCCATGAAGGCCATCGCCACGTTCCTCGTCACCTGGTACAACTACTTCAGCCGCCGCTTCTTCCTCGAGGGCGCACGGTCGTAGTCGATTCACTATTTGCTTGAATGTATAACCGGTTGGAATTCCCGTTCCAACCGGTTTTTTTGTTTGCAGAGAGACCCGGCGACCCAGTCCCATTCGCATGAAAAACGGGCGGTCCGGATGTTGGTCCGAACCGCCCGTCTGGCGCGCTATGTCGGGGCCTCTAGCCCGTTACGTAATACCAAACAACGTTGTCGCCATTGGAGAGAACGTAGTTACTGCAGGCCGTCATGGGCGTTGTGCCGTTGACGGAGTACATCCAACCGCTCGTGCCGCCGTACTGTTTCTCGGCCAAACCACCAATCGCGGAGACATACGTACCGTACGACGAGCCATGTGCGTTGACAGAAAGGCCCAGCGCGCACAGGGCATCGTAGACGGTAGCGCCTTCGTTAAAGGTAAAGGTGCCACCAGAGGACACAGGATTGCCCACAGAGCTCGATGTGACCGAGACCGTCACCGTAACGTAGTTGGACTCCTGCGAGCCGCTCTGGCCGCCCGAGGAGGCGTTTCCACCATTAGAGGATGAGGCTCCATTAGACGACTGGCCACCGCCCGAAGAAGCACCACCAGACACCTTGGAAGTATCGCCGGCTCCCGTATTCTGGGCAGCGGATTTATCGCCAGACTTCTTGCCGTCCTGGTCCTCGGACTTCTTGCTATCCGAGTTTTTGTCCGATTCCTTGTCCGAAGACTCGTAATCATCCTTGGCGTCGTTCGAGCCCTTGGACTCATCTTTTGCAGCATCCGAAGATTTGGAATCCTTGGAACTGGCCTCGCCCGAAGCGGTAGACGAGCCAGACCCATTGTCATCCTTGGAAACGACGCTCTCCCCCGTCACGGTCTGAATGATCCAGTCGATGGACCAGGCACCGCTTGTGGAAGGATGGACGAAACCCAGCGAGACGACGATCAGAATGGTGCATGCAGCAGTCAGAACGCCGAGGAGCGCCTTGCGACGAGAGGTGGACGCCGCCGAAGCGGCGCCCTTTTGCTTTGGATCATCGAGCTGGATAAACGAGGAGTCGGGCTGTTGCCCGCTGGTCTCCTTGGGCTTATCGGGCATTACCGTCACCCTTGCCGCGCTTGGTCAGCACGAAGACGGCGATGAGCGCGAGGCCAATCACGCCGGCGGCGATGCCAACGATGGCGAGCGGATTGGTGCCAGTCTCCTGCTCGGAAGCACTAGAGGACTTCTTAGCAGTGGTCGTGGAAACAGCACCCGTATCGGACTTGGAATCGGACTTCTTGTCGGACTTGCCGTCCTTCCTGTCAGACTTCTTGTCAGACTTCTTCTCGTCCTTCTTATCGGACTTATCGGAGTCCTTCTTGCTGGGCTTGTTGTCCTTGGTCTCGGTCTTGGTCGACACCGTCGTCTTGGTCATCGGCTTATGACCCGGAGCGACAGCGCCGCCAGCCTGCTGGCCCTTCGTGCCGGAGCCGGAACCCGTGCCCGTGCCAGCGCCAGCACCGGAACCGTTGCCAGCGCCACCATTGCCGCCATTGGAGCCAGAACCGCCATTGCCGCCAGGGTTAACAGCATTCTTGGTCCACTTGGCATACAGCGTCAGATCGGCCGTCACCGGCGTACTGAAGTCATACGCCTGCGTGCAAGCCTCATCGGTGAACCAACCGCCGAAAGTGTAGCCATCGCGCGTCGGATCGGCTGGCTTGACCAGCTTGCCGTCGGCCGTAGCAACAAACTTAGTGTCGCAAGCAGACCCGCCGTTGGAATTAAAGGCAACCGTCCAAGACTCAACGGCCCCGAGCTTGAACAGCGTGCCCGAATCATTGATGTAGTACAGGCTGCCAGATGCATCGGCAATGACCGGAGAGTCACAGTACTGGTAATGGCCAGCCGCATCATAAATCTGCGTCGCCTCTGCATCACCGAGCGTATAGCGATACACGCCACCACCAGCAGAGTAGTTGACGTAATCCTTGCTATCCGCGCTGTTAACGGTGAAGTACACATAGGTCTTGCCGCCCTGAACACTCACCAGCGGAGTAGCAGCAATACCGTTGAGGCCAGCCGGCAGCGCCTTGCCGTCGGCAGCAGCGACCATCGTGGTCTTACCCGTCTTCAGGTTATAGAGAACCAGAGCAGAGCCCGTAGCCGTCTGTCCGCCGACAATCAGATTGTCACCAAACACCGCAGGGGCGCTCAGATTATTCGTAAGGCCCAGGTCAACCGTCTCCTGCTCGCTCAGTACGCCCTTCGCCGAGAGCGAAATCACATGGAGCTTTCCGTCGTGCGTCATCTGATAGAAGGTCGAACCATTGGACGGATCGGCAATGCAATCGGCATTTGCGACAGCGCCGAGCTCCATGGTCGAAACGACATCGCCCGTCGTCTTATCAATGCACTTAAGCGTACCCGCGCTCGTAGGAACGATGGCATACTTATCCGTCAAAGCCGCACCAGTCCAGTAATAACCCTCGGAAGCGTCAATGTTCTGCCAAGAAACTTCGCCCGTGGCAATCTTAATGCGCATAAAGGAGCCGTTGCCGTAGGTCGCGTTGTAATTCTCGTCATACGAAATATCGACCGAGCCTACATAGACGTACTCGCCGTCCGAAACGACGGTGCAGGAGCTCTGCGTCAAGTCCGTCAAACCAGGCGACAGCCACTTGCAGATCAGCTTGTCTGCAGTAATCGCCTGGACCGCACCGCCGTTGAGCGGAACGATGATAAGGCCATTGGTATAGATCGGACGAGAGGTATAGCTCACCTTAGAGGCAAGCGGCGCAGAGGCAACCTTTTTGCCCGTGGACGAATCGATCTTAATGAGCTCGTTCTCGGTCGCGATGTACACAAAGCCGTTAGCGATGACAGGCTCGCTGCAGTTGGCATACTGCTGGCCAGACTCGGCCTTCCAATCGAAGGCCCACTTAAGACCGGCGGCCTGCGCAGGCGTCTTGGCATCCGTTACGGTCGAACCGTTGCCACTGTTGCCGTAGCCGGCCCACTCGACATCCCAATTAGGAGTCGTCGCACTCGGGTCCACGACAATCTTGTCGGGATCGGGCATGGGCGATTTTTCGGTGGTGTAGGCAAATGTAACCTTGTCGCCGCTCTTGAGCGTGACCTGGTTGGCACAGAGAGATGAGGACTCTCCGTTGATATACAGATGCCAGTATTTACCGGTCGCACCATCATAGCCGTAAGAGTTGTCTTCGAACGGCGAAGTAATGGACCAGTATGCACCACTCTGGGAGGCCTTGTAATCAATGCCCTTCGCCTTCAGAACCGTCTCAATAAGGTCCTGGGCCGTAGAGCCTTCGGGCAGGGAAACATTGCTTGACGAGCCCCAGCGAGTATTGTTGCCGTTGACATCGGGGCCGATGATATCGGCGGATCCAAGCACCTGACCAGGGAGGGCATCGCTGTCGCCAGCATACATAAAGGTGACGGCGTCACCCTCATGGAGCTCGTAGGCACCAGCGCCAACGTCGGCGAACTTGTACTTTGCGTCGGACTTGCCCTTTACGTAGAAGCGCCAATAGCTATTGGTCGCAGCATCAGAGCCACAATAGGTCTTACCGTCAAGCGGCGAGGTAATGCCCCTAAGGTACCAACCCCAAGACTCTTCTGTAGCTTTGAGTTTAAGACCAGTCTGCTCCAACAGGTCCTTAGCAGTAGAGCCCGCCTTGAGACTCGTCTGGCCCGTCGAAGCCCAAACCTGCTGCTTGCCGTCCTTGTCCTTGCCAAGCACCTGAACGGAAGCATGGACAGAATCGGACGGCAACTGGTCGCCCCAGCCACCGTAGAACCACGTGACGGTATCGCCAGCATGGATGGTGACATTGTCCGCCGTATAGTCACTCGACTTGCCGTTGATAAACAGCTGCCAATAGGTCGAATAATCTTGGGGCGTACCCAGCTCAACACCGTTGTACTTAAGGCTCAGAATGAAGGAGCCCGCAGCAACGGCGTCAATATCATTCGCCTCGAGCGCGACCTTCGTAAGGTCAAGTGCGCTCGAGCCGGACGTCACCACATACTGCGCGTTATCGACCCAAGTCTGAGTCTTGCCCTGGGCATCGCGACCAATGACGGTCACATTTGCGGCAACCTGGTCCTTAACGACAGGGGACGAGCTACCAGCCGTATAGGCAAACTCAATCTTCTGCCCCTGGGTGAGCTTGACGCTGCTCGCGCCAACCGAGGAAGACGCGCCGTCGACGAACAGCTGCCAGAAGGCATAAGTCGTCGGATCGTAGGCAAGCGTGCGACCATCGCTCGGAGATGTGATGCTTTCGAGGTAGAAACCGTATGCCGTGTTCGATTCGTACTTCGCCTTGAAGCCCGTCTTCTCCTGCAGCTTAATGAAGGCATCCGCAGCCGTCGCGCCCTCGTCGAGCTTGAGCTGCGTAGGTGCCACCCAGGTCTGAGCCTTGCCGTCGGCATCGGTGCCGATAATCGAGAACGAGACCTCGACCTGCTTCTTGGCGACATCGCCGGTTTCTGTCGGGTTCTCTGTCTGAACGGCAGCCGCGGCGGCAGATCCTGCTTGGCCAGCGGATGCCGCTGAAGACTGCTCGCTCGCGACAGGGCTCTCCCCCGTCGCCGAGCCTTCGTCGCCAGTTGCTGCCTCTGTTGTGGCGGCACTAGCTGCAGGCGCGCCCTCGGAATCCGAGACCTCGGTGCCGCTCTGCTCAGCGGCACCGCCCGCAAGCGCTGCGTCCTCGCCCGGCGTCGCAGCCTGAGCCACAGCCTCGGCAATGCCCTCGGCGCCCTCGGCCCACAGCTGAGCCGGCGTGGTGCCAAAGGCCATCGCGAAGGCCAGGAATGCCACTAGGCCGCGCTTGGCTACACCGCGTGCAATCGCGCCACGGCGATGCATCGAGGCGCGCTCGCGCTCGTCCTCAAACATATCCATTTGTCCCCCATTGTCTGTACTTGGAGCGATGCCTTGAGGCTGCCCCACGTCATCGCGCATGTTGCGTTCGAGTTCCCCCATCGGGGTCCCCCTTCCCTCCAGAGCCCTATGCACACCGGCGGCATACGCCGCAGCCGCATGCAAGATGGGAGGCGATCCGACTTAACCTTAACGGCTCAGGCGCGCCGTCCGATCTGCGACGCGAACATCCCGAGCCAAGAGGAATTACGGTTACTGGTACAGCCGGGGACTTGCACCCCGATTCTCCCGAACGCGCAGGAAAACCGCGCGTTCGTGCGTCTCCGCACCACCATCTAGGCCATCGATTATTACCGTCAAAATGGTATCACGCAAAAGGGCCCCGCACACAGGCGAAGCCCAAGGTAAAAGCTATTGTTTGCGATAGGAAATTGCGGTGACGGTCGCAGCCTCTAGTGTTTGCCGCCGTGGCTGTTGAGCCAGATATTGCGGCCCAGCATAAGCGCCAGCACCAGCGCGCTCACGTAGCCCATAAAGCCAATGACCGGGATACCAAACACAACCGGCTCGATGCGTGCGTAGTACACCACCGACGAACCGATAAACAGGCCGGCGATAACGATAGCCATCGACATGCGGTCGATAATTCCGCCCAGCTGTCGCAGTGCCTTATCGCTGCTCATGATCTGCGTGTTCACCTTAAGCTGGCCGCGCGTAAGCATGCGCGAAGCCAGCCCCAGGTACTCAGCCGCCTCGAGTGAGCCCTTCGCCGCGCGATAGCTGCTCGCGGCAAGATCGCGCCCCATGTCGCGCACGCGCGCATAGGTGCTTTTCTCGTTTTTAATGTGGGTTTGGATGATCTGGATCATGTTGACGTTGGGCATGTACTCGGTCAGCAAACCCTCGAGCGTCACCATGCCGCGCGCGAACATCGTCACCACGCTCGGCAGCTCAACATCGTTTTTGCGCGCCAGGTTTAGCAGCGAGGTCAAAAACTCGCCGATATCCAGGTCTTTAAGGTCGAGGCCCGCAAAGTCAGCCACGATAAAGTCAAGATCGGACAAAAAGGCCGAATGATCGAGCTCAGCCGAGTCGCCACGCGTCACGGCGAAGCACATGAGCGAATCCTTGAGCTTGGGCACGTCACCCTCGGCCACGGCGAAAAACATGTCCTTTACGATACCGCGATCGTGACTCGACATGCGTCCGACCATGCCCAAGTCGATAAAGTAAACGATACCGTCTTTGAGGATGATGTTTCCCGCATGCGGGTCGGCATGGAAAAAGCCGTCGTCGAGCACCTGCGTCGAGTAGTCCTCGACAATCGCGGCACCGATCTTTTCCAAGTCATAGCCCTCGGC
>URVF01000033.1 GCA_900551185.1 uncultured Collinsella sp.
GAGATCATGCCTAGTCTCGTGGGCTCGGAGATGTGTATAAGAGACAGCACCTCGGGGCTCGATGGCAAGCGCCATGCGCTCACACTTGCGAGTTCCCGTCTGGAGCATCAGGGGCGCACGATGCTCGGCAAACCCGCGTCCGACCTGGGCCGAGCTGCCGCGTCGCTCGATGCCTTGTCGCCGCTCAAGGTGCTTGCCCGCGGTTACTCCATCGCCTACAGCGATGACGGTGTGGCTACGAGCGCCAAGACTTTTAAGCCCGGCGACGCCATTCGCGTGCGCATGGCAGACGGCAACGTGGCGGCAACGGTCGATACGGTCGAGTAGACCGCGTTTCACAGTGATAGACCCTTAGGAAAGGAAACAGATATGGCAGAGAAGACCCCGGTCGAGCAGCTTACGTACAAGCAGGCCTCGCAGGAGCTGGAGCTCATCATCCGCAGCCTGGAGTCGGGCGACATGGAGCTCGAGGAGTCGCTCGAGAGCTACACCCGCGGCGTCGAGCTCCTCAAGAGCCTGCGCACACGCTTGGCCGATGCCGAGCAGAAGGTCTCGGTGCTTCTTAAGGACGTCGACGGCAACGACGTGCTTGCCGACGGCGAAGCCGCCAACACGGACGACAACCTCTCGTTCTAACCATCCCGACCAAATATAATTACCTTGGTCTGTGAGAAAGGAACCAACCATGTGCGATTGCATCTTCTGCAAAATTGCCAACCACGAGATCCCCTCGACCGTTGTCTATGAGGACGACCAGGTCATCGCCTTCGACGACCTCAACCCCCAGGCGCCGGTCCACACGCTCGTGATCCCCAAGAAGCACTACAGCGATATCGCCGATAACGTGCCGGCCGAGACCATGGGCGCCATGGCTCACGCCATCCAGGAGGTCGCTAAGGCCAAGGGCTTGGAGGACGGTTTCCGCGTCATCTCCAACAAGGGCGTCAACGCCGGCCAGACCGTCATGCACTTCCACATGCACGTTCTCGGCGGCAAGAACCTGGGCGAGAACCTCATCTGAGGACGCACGGCCCGTCGACTTGGCTGCCTTTGGAGTAATCTATGCAGCTTTCTCAACTCGAATACCTTCAAGCTGTAGCGAACTATGGCGGCGTGCGCAAAGCGGCTCGCGCCGTTCACGTGAGTCCGCAGGCCGTTTCGTCGGCAATAAAAAAGTTGGAATCTGAGTATCAGATTGTTTTGCTCGACCGATCGGCGGGGGAGGCTGTTTTGTCTCCGGCGGGCAGAGAATTTGCGCATCGTGCACGCGTGATCCTGGCGCAAGTCGACGATCTCAAAATGTACGCTCAATCGGGGAACGGCGGCGTTTCGCCCGACGGCCATTTCCGTCTTTACGCCCCCTGTCTTCACGGGCGGGGGCGTCTTTTTTCCGAAAACTGGTACGACTCGTTTGAAAGCTCGCACCCTCAGATTCACCTTGATGTTTGGCATCAGCCAACGGCCACATGCTTTGAATCACTTGTGCTTGGCATTTCGGATGCGGCCATCTCATTTGAGGAACCAAGGGATAGTGTCCTTTCTTCGAAATACTTGGGTGAAAAGGAGCTCAAGGTTCTTTCATGCCCAGCTGGTCATCAATCTGTTGACGCTATGACCATTCGTGAGTTACTGGGCGGCAGGCTCGCTGTTCCCATTAATTTGTCACCCTGTCTCAATGCAATCAATCAATGCCCCGAAGCCCAGCTGGTTAATTTCCGCTTTCGCGATGTCGAATACGGAAACAGGGCGCAGAATGAGTTTCTTCAAGCCGGGGGATTGATATTGAGCTTTTCTGGCTCTTCTCTCGCATCAGATGGACTGGAAGTGAGCGAGTGTTCCATTGAAGGCTCGCATGACGTAGCCTTGCCCATCTACTTTTGCTATCGACAAAATGCCTGGACCGATCGACACCAGACGGTATTTCTTCACCTATTGCGTCACCTTGCTTCGTGAGGCCATTTGGCCTCGTGGCGTCAAGTGAATGTTGACGCCTTGTAACACATGACTGACGGCTCTGCCCTCATGCTTTTCCAAGATTCCGATTTTAGATTGCTGACTCTTGGAGGGCGGAGTATGAAAAACCGTACGGTTTTGCTTTATATGACGTTCGTTTTTCTGTCGAACTTCAGCACCATCTTGTATTTTCTGACGGTTTACCTTGAATTCGTCGGATTCTCGATGGTGGCGATTTCTAGCATGATGATTGCATATCAAGTGAGCAAGTTCATCCTTGAAGTTCCCACTGGCTATATTGCCGATAGGTTTGGACGAAAGACAAGTGGTCTCGTTGGCGTCGTGGGGATGCTTGGATACTACGCCGCCCTGCTTCTCGTCCGTTCTCCTCTGCTTTTAATCGGCGCGTTTGCTCTCAAAGGTTTTGCCGCTGCATGTATGAGCGGGTCCATGGAAGCGATTTACATTGACAGCGTCTCTCTGGACCAGCTCGTAAGGCTTAATGTCGTTGAGCGATTTGTTTTCTATGCCTCTTATGCCCTCTCCGCTTGTGTGGGCGGTTTCATTTCGTCCGCTGGCGCGTATCTCATTGGTCTTTTGGCAGATATCATCGCAATGGTGTTGACGTTGGTTGTCGTTGTCTGCATTCCTGAGATGCGAAGAGGGGACACTACAGCGACACCTAAGCGTGGAATTAGCCCGAAGATGATCGGTGCCGCTATTGCGCGTAACGGCATTCTTCGTTCAGCGTTCATCATGGACTGCTCTCAGGCATTTGCTTTTGTCGCCCTGGAAGACTTTTTCTCACTGCTGCTTGCGGGTCGCGGAATGAATGCCGTTGCTTCGGGTGTGACCATTGCGGTCCAGCTCCTTGCCTCGGCCTCCATAGGGTTTATTGTGCCCAGTGCGATTACTCGTGTCGACAAGGGCCGTTTTGCGTGTATATGCGGCATCATTCGCTTAGTATTGACAGCTTTGTTTTTGATTCCCCTTACTCCGGCTAATTTGCTGCCCGTGTTCTATGTGCTGCAGACGGTTGCGTACTCGTTGTTTGCCCCAATCAAATACTCAGTTTTTCAAAATGCTGCCGATTCTTCGATGCGCTGTTCACTGATTTCGGTTCAAAGCCAGATGGTGGCGGTGGGTGCCGTTCTTTTCTATCTGCTCAACGCTGTGTTGAGTAGCGTTGCAGGCATTCGAGTCGTATTGCTTGTTGCGCTCGGGATTTCTTCCTTGGTGTATATCCCCGCGCTCTTTCGTCTTACAAGTCAAAGGCCGTGAGTATTTGGACACCGATAACTTATATATCAACGCAATAAACCCGAGCGCGAGGGCGTTTGGGTTTATTATTGAAGCGTATGTAACCTGGCGGCGCCACACCGCCTGTTAGTAGGGAGACACATGAACGTTCTGGTCGTCAACGCGGGATCTTCGACCCTTAAGTATCAGGTCATCGATACCAAGTCCCACAAGGTGTCCGCAAAGGGCTCCTGCGAGCGCGTCTGCTTTACCGGCGGTACCTTCACCCACGCTGCCAACGGTTCCAAGAAGGTGACCGAGAACATCGAGTTCCCCGACCACAAGGTCGCCATCGAGGTCGTTCTGAAGGACCTCGAGGCCAACGGCGTCAAGATCGAGGGCATCGGCCATCGCATCGTTCAGGGCGGTTGGTACTTTGGCGACTCCTCCCTCGTCGACGAGGACGTTCTCGCCAAGATCCGTGAGGTCGCCCCGCTGGCGCCGCTGCACAACAACCCCGAGGCCAACGTTATCGAGTACTGCCTCGAGCAGTATCCCGACCTGCCCAACGTCACGGTCTACGACACCGCTTTCCACTTCAACATGCCCGAGGTCGCCAAGACTTACGCCCTGCCCAAGGACGTCTGCGACAAGCTGCACATCCGTAAGTACGGCGCTCACGGCACCAGCTACCGTTACATCTCCAAGAAGGTCGCCGAGATGACCAACGGCGAGGCCCGCAAGGTCGTCGTGTGCCATATCGGCTCCGGCGCTTCCCTGTGCGCCATCGAGGACGGCAAGTGCATGGACACCACCATGGGCCTCACCCCGCTCGACGGCGTCATGATGGGCACCCGCTGCGGCTCCATCGACCCGGCTACCGTGTGCTACCTGCAGCGCGAGGGCGGCTACACCTTCGACGAGGTCGACGAGATGATGAACAAGAAGTCCGGCCTTTTGGCTGTGACCGGCGGCAAGACCAACGACTGCCGCAACGTCGAGGAGCTCGCCGCCGCTGGTGACCCCGATGCTCAGCTTGCCTTCGACATGTTTGTCTACAAGATTGCCGCCAAGGCTGCCGAGATGGCTACTTCTATGTGCGGTATGGACACCCTTGTCTTTACTGCCGGTATCGGCGAGCACGCTCCGGCTGTTCGCGCCGGCGTTGCCGACCGTCTGGCCTTTATGGGCGTCAAGATGGATCATGCCCGCAACGCCCTGCGTGGTGATGGCGCTTGGTGCCTGTCTGCCAAGGATTCCAAGGTCAAGATTTTCGTCATCCCCACGGACGAGGAGTTCATGATCGCTTCCGACGTCGAGCGCATCGTCAACGGCAAGTAATTGCAAGAGGGGAGGGGCTGGACGACCGAGTGCCGTTCGGCCCTTCTTTTGTGCTCGTTGGGCGATATGCCTGATAGCTATTTATTAAGTTATGATAACTTCTTATTAACATGCGGCCTCCTTAAGGGGTCTGCGTCGACCGTATTGCACTGCGAAGGAGTCTCATGAACGTACTTGTTGTCAACGCCGGCAGCTCAAGCCTTAAATATCAGCTTTTGGATACCGATACCCGCAAGGTTTTCGCCAAGGGCAACTGCGAGCGTATCGGATCGGACATGGGCATCTTTGGTCACTCCGAGAACGGTGGCGCCAAGCAAACCGAGGAGGTCCCTTTCCCCGATCATCGCTCTGCTATCGCTCGCGTGCTCGAGGAGCTCGAGAAGACCGACTTTACGATTGATGGCATTGGGCATCGCATCGTTCAGGGCGGCTGGCACTTCGATGATTCCGCGGTCGTCGACGACGAGGTCATGACTAAGATTCTCGAGGTGGCCCCGCTCGCCCCGCTGCACAATTACGGCGAGGCCGCAGCAATCGAGTATTGCCGCGAGAAGTATCCGGAGCTGCCCAACGTCGCCGTCTTCGATACCTCGTTCCACATGACCATGCCCGAGGTCGCCTATACCTACGCGCTGCCCAAGGACGTGTGCGACAAGTACCACGTGCGCAAGTACGGCGCCCACGGCACGAGCCACCGCTATGAGTGGATGATGGCCAAGGAGATCCTGGGTTCGCGCTGCCACCGTCTGCTTTCGTGCCATTTGGGTAACGGTGCTTCGCTTGCCGCCATTGAGGACGGCGTGTGCCGCGACACCACGATGGGCCTCACGCCGCTTGACGGTCTGATGATGGGTACCCGCTGCGGTTCCATTGACCCGGCTACCGTGTGCTACCTGCAGCGCGAGGGCGGCTACAGCTACCAGGAAGTCGACGACATGATGAACAAGCAGTCCGGCCTGCTTGCCATTTCGGGTATCTCCAACGACGCCCGCGACATCCGCACGCGCGCCTCCGAGGGCGACGAGCGCTGCCTGCTCGCCTTCGATATGTTCGCCTATAAGGCCATGCAGCAGGCCGGTTCCATGATCGCTTCCATGGCGGGCGTGGACACCATTACCTTTACCGCCGGCATTGGCGAGAACGACTGGTCGATCCGCAAGGCTTTCTGCGACTGCTTCGAGTGGCTGGGCGTGCGCATCGACAACAACAAGAACCGCGAGGCCGTGGGCAACGGCCCACAGGTCATCAGCGCCGCCGGCTCTTCCGTCACGGTTATGGTCATCCCCACCGACGAGGAATACATGATCGCCCACGACGTCGAGCGCCTGACCAAGAACAACTAACGCATTCGTCTGTAATTGACAGAAAGGCCTCCAGAGCAACAGCTCCGGAGGCCTTTCTGCTAGCAGGCAGAAATTCCAGTCCCAAAGTGACCATCGCCAGCAACGCCTGCGCTCCCAACAACGGCACCCATCCGTTCAGATTTTTCAGCCCCAATTCGTAGCCAAGCTGCCGTCCACCCCAGATTCCCTGAATGCCACGTGGCGGCAGAAGGCCGTACGGGCTAACCCCTGAAAACAATCCGCAGACCAGAAACGCCCCCGTTCGTAGCTCCGGAGGAGCAGAACGGGAGCGTTTCATTGGTCGAGGACGTTTTCAGGGGTTAGCCCGTACGGCCTTCGGGCGAGTGCGTACGCTACTCAGCCATCTGAGCCTGGACGGCGGTGATGGCCACGACACCCACGATGTCGTCGGCAGAGCAGCCGCGCGAAAGGTCGTTGACCGGCTTGGCGATGCCCTGCAGGATGGGACCGTAAGCGTCGGCACCGGCGAAGCGCTGGACCAGCTTGTAGCCGATGTTGCCGGCCTCGAGGTCGGGGAACACGAGCACGTTGGCCTTACCGGCGACGGAGGAGCCGGGAGCCTTGAGCTGGGCGACGGTGGGGACAATGGCAGCGTCGAGCTGCAGGTCACCATCGATGGCGAGCTCGGGAGCCTTCTCCTTGCAGAACTTCACAGCCTCCTGGACCTTCTTGGCGACCTCGCCGCCAGCGGAGCCCATGGTGGAGTAGGAGAGCATGGCCACGTGCGGCTCAACGTTGCCCATGAAGGTGGACCAGGAGTGAGCGGAGGCGATGGCGATCTCGGAGAGCTCGTCGGAGGACGGGTTGATGTTGAGGCCGCAGTCGGCGAAGATCAGTGTGCCGTCGGTACCGAACTGCGGGGTATCGGTGCACATCACGAAGAAGGCCGAGACCAGCTTGGTGCCCGGGGCGGTCTTGAGGATCTGAAGCGCAGGGCGCAGAGTGTCGGCAGTGGAGTGGCAGGCGCCGGAGACCAGGCCGTCGGCATCGCCCATCTTGACCATCATGGTGCCAAAGTAGGTAGCGTCCATCACCTGGGCGCGAGCCTGCTCGATGGTAACGCCCTTCTTGGCGCGGAGCTCGGCAAACTTCTGCGCGTACTCCTCGTGCTTCTCGGCATTGCGCGGGTCGATGACGGTAGCGCCGGGAACGTTGATCTCGTCGGGGTTGCCCAGGATGACGATCTTTGCCAGGTCCTCCTCGATGATTTTGGTGGCCGCGACGATAGTGCGCGGATCCTCGCCCTCGGGCAGGACGATCGTCTTAAGGTCGGCCTTGGCGGCAGACTTCATACGGTTTAGGAAATCGCTCATGTTACTCCTTACAAGCGTTTCGCTAAGCTCCAGGCACCCGGCTGTTCACGAATAAACCCGCTGCTAGCGGGTTTACCTTTCAATTATGTACGCCGCGGTGCTTGAGCTTTCCTTGTGTGGCAAGCTCATTATAGGACGCATTAGCGCTATAATCGCTCTGATAAATATGTCTCGAAGAATGTTCGAGAAAAGCCCAGCTAACGAGCCCGTGGCTTTTGACAAGGAGTATCGATGCAGATTACCTCAGGCCTGCCTGAAGGCTTTAACGCCGGCGCGTACGACATGATTGTCGTCGGTGCTGGATATGCCGGTGCCGTTTGCGCCCGCCGTCTTGCCGAGACCATCGGCTATCGTGTTGCCGTTTTGGAGCGCCGTAGCCACATTGCGGGCAATGCCTATGACTGCACTGACGAGGCCGGAATCCTGATCCACGAGTACGGTCCGCATATCTATCACACTTTTAACGAGCGCGTGCACAATTTCCTGTCGCGCTTTACCAAGTGGACGGATTATCAGCACAAGGTGCTCGCCAACATCAACGGTACCCTTATGCCCGTGCCCTTCAACCATGCGAGTCTCAAGCTCGCCTTTGGTGACGAGCGCGGCGAGGAGCTGTATCAGAAGCTCGTGGAGACCTTTGGCAAGGATGTCAAGGTGCCCATTATGGAGCTGCGTAAGAAGAACGACCCGGATCTTGCCGAGGTCGCCGATTACGTCTACGAGAACGTCTTTTTGCATTACACCATGAAGCAGTGGGGCCAGACGCCCGATCAGATCGATCCCTCGATCACCGGCCGCGTTCCCGTCTTTGTGGGCGATGATGACCGCTACTTCCCGCAAGCTCCCTTCCAGGGCATGCCGCAGGAGGGCTACACGGCGCTCTTTGAGCACATGCTCGACCACGACCTGATCGACGTGTTCTGCGACGTGGACGCCCGTGACCTCTTTGAAATCGACGAGACTACCGTCAAGATCGACGGCAAGGTCTATGGTGGCGAGATCGTCTACACCGGTCCGCTCGATGAGCTGTTCAATCTCGATCTGGGCGCGCTACCGTACCGCACGCTCGACATGAAGTTCGAGACGCTCGATATGGACCAGTTCCAGCCCGTGGGCACCGTCAACTACACCACGAGCGAGGACTACACGCGCATTACCGAGTTCAAGAACATGACCGGTCAGACCCTGCCCGGCAAGACCACCATCATGAAGGAGTATTCCAAGGCCTATACGCCCGGCTCGGGCGAGACGCCGTACTACGCCATTCTTGAGCCCGAGAACCGTGAGCTCTATGAGCGCTATCTTGAGCGCGTCCAGAACCTGACGAACTTCCACCCGGTGGGTCGTCTGGCCGAGTATCGTTACTACGATATGGACGCTGTGACCAATTCCGCCCTCGATCTTTCGGATGAGATTATCGCCTGCCATGCATAAAGTCATAACATTCGGTATTCCCTCGTATAACGCCGCCAAGGACATGGACCATTGCATCACCTCCATCTTGGAGGGGAGCAATTACGCCACCGATATCGAGATTATCGTAGTGGACGACGGCTCCAAGGACGAGACGGCCGATAAGGCCGACGAGTGGGAGGTACGTTATCCCGGTATCATTCGCGCGGTGCACCAGGAGAATGGCGGTCACGGTATTGCCGTCCTTTCGGGTCTGCGCGAGGCACAGGGCACCTACTACAAGGTCGTCGACTCGGATGACTGGCTCGATGCTGCGGCTCTTTCGACTATGCTGTCGATTCTGCGTGGCTTTGAAGAGCGCGATCAGCGCGTTGACCTGTTTATCTCGAACTACGTGTACGAGAAGGTTTACGAGGGCACGCATACCGCTATTGGCTACAAATTTGCCCTGCCGCGCAAAAAGATCTTTTCCTGGGATCAGATCGGTCATTTCCGCCTGGACCAGAACCTACTCATGCACAGCCTGTGCTATCGCACGGATGTGCTGCGCGAGTCCAACCTTCCTATGCCGCCGCACACGTTCTATGTGGACAACATCTACGCCTACGTGCCGCTACCGCGTTGCAAGACCATGTACTACGCCGACATCGACCTCTACCGCTACTTTATCGGTCGCGAAGGCCAGAGCGTCAACGAGGCAACGATGGTCAAGCGTCTGGACCAGCAGTTCCGTGTTACACGTATCATGATGGAGTCGTACCATCTGTACGGCGATGTTGAGTCGTCGCGCCTGCGTTCGTACATGATGGGGTACTTCACCATGATGATGGCGATTTGCTCGGTGCTCACCAAGCTTTCCGAGGAAGATTGCGCCGACGAGCGCCTAAAGACGCTGTGGAATGATTTGAAGGCCTACGACGAGCGCATGTATCGTCGTGCCCGCTACGGCGTGGTCGGGTTCTTCACCAATCTGCGCGGACGGGCCGGAGACAAAACCACACTTGGCCTATACCGTCTTGCCTCAAAGATCTTCAAATTCAACTAGCTGCTGAGTAATCACTGCTGATAGGTTGACTGGGCCCCTTGGCCTTTAGTTTGCTACTGCAAACAGTCCTGCTCGCACGGAAAGCACATTAAGTGCTTTCCGGCTCGTGCGGAATCTACGAAAAACTTACCCGCCTCGCCCGGCCAGGTCCTAGGGTGACTTGCTTGCCGCCTAGATGGCGTCTTGGCGTCTAGATACTTGGCTGAATTTAATTGAACGAAGGACGCTCCTTGTTGATGAGGGGCGTCCTTCTCTTTTTGGTTACTTTGGAACTGTAGTTGCTTTCCTATTTCGCGTCTGCCCAGGTTATGCCGGTGCTGGCTTCGGCGATCAACGGTACGCGGAGGTCTACTACGTGTTCCATGACGTCGCGGACCATGGTGGTTAGGCGCTCGACTTCGTCGACGGGGCACTCAAAGTCCAGTTCGTCGTGCACCTGCAGAATCATATGGGCGGCAAAGCCCTCCTCTTCCAGGCGGCGGCTTACGCGGGCCATGGCGATCTTGATGATGTCGGCGGCGGTGCCCTGCATGGGGTGGTTCATGGCCGTGCGCTCGCCAAAACCGCGGAGTTGCAGGTTTTTGGCCTTGAGCTCCGGAATATGACGACGGCGGCCGTACATGGTCTCGGCGTAGCCCGTCTGCTTGGCGCGCGCCACCACGTTGTCGAGGAATGTACGCACGCCCGGGTAGGCCTCGTAGTAGCGGTCGATCATGTCGCGTGCCTCGGCCATCGAGATATGCAGCGACTGTGACAGACCATAGGCCTGCTGGCCGTACACGATGCCAAAGTTCACGGCCTTGGCGCGACTGCGCAGGTCGGGCGTTACCTCGGACACCGGCACACCAAATACGCGCGCCGCCGTCTCGGCATGGAAGTCCTCGCCCTCGTTAAAGGCGCGCACCAAGTGCTCGTCACCCGAGAGATGTGCCAGCAGACGCAGCTCTATCTGCGAGTAGTCCACCGCCAAAAAGACGCTTCCCTCGCCTGCCGAAAACGCCGTCTTGACGGTACGACCCAGCTCCGAGCGCGTCGGGATGTTCTGGAGGTTCGGGTCGCTCGAGGACAGACGCCCCGTTGCCGTGATGGTCTGGTTGTACGTGGTGTGCACGCGACCGTCACCACGGCGCAGCGGGCCCAGCGTATCCAGATAGGTGGACTTGATTTTGGACTTTTCACGCCAATCCAAGATCAGACGCACGATTTCGTGGTCGCGGGCAAGGTCGCTCAACACCTTGGCGTTGGTCGAATAGTAGCCGCGCTTAGTCTTCTTGAGGCCCTTGGTCGGAAGCCCCATCACATCAAAGAGCACATGCGACAGCTGCATGGGACTGCCAATATTAAAGGTCTCGTCACCCGCCAGGTCGCGAATGCTGCGCTCGACCTCGGTAATCTGGGTCGCCAGGCCCTCGGACAGATTACGCAGGCGGTCGGGATCCACGAGCATTCCCGCGCGCTCCATCTTGGCAAGCACCGGCACGAGCGGCATCTCGATGCCATCGAACACGTTGGCCTGTCTCTTATACACATCTGACGCTGCCGACGATCTTACGCGTGTAGAT
>URVF01000034.1 GCA_900551185.1 uncultured Collinsella sp.
CTACACGCGTAAGATCGTCGGCAGCGTCAGATGTGTATAAGAGACAGCTGTATGATATTATATAGACAATGTCATACAGGAGGTACCCATGGCTGCGTCTGTACTGAGTGTACGAGTGGACTCGTCAATTAAAGATTCATTTGCCGAGCTATGCGAAGAACTCGGCATGACTTCGTCTGTTGCGGTCAATATGTTTATGAGGCAGATGCTGCGCGAGCGCTCGCTGCCGTTTGTTCCGTCGCTTGGTAAAAACTCTGCGAGCGAAAACGTCGCCGCAGACATTTTGGATACTGCCCAGATTGAGTCCGCCGTCCGCGAGGCAGCCAGCTCGATTCCCGCCATCAAAACCGTGATTCTTTTTGGTTCGTATGCCCGTGGCGAAGCGCGTGCCGATAGCGATATCGACTTACGTCTCGAAGTTGATCGCGAGCAGGGCTTTGGTCTTTTCGCGCTGTCGGCGTTTGGTGAGGCGGTGCGCAAAGAAACCGGGAGGCAGGTTGACCTCGTCTCGAGTGATTATCTTGATGACGATCTTGCCGCGGTAATCGAGCGCGAAGGAGTGATCCTTTATGATCGCGCGTAAGTCAGACGGCCTTCGCGCCCAAGAGGTTTTGGAAGCCATCTCTGAAACGAACGAGCGCATCAAGGCTTTTGATATCACCGAGGACCAGTTTCTGCATGCGAACGACGTGCGGACGAGGGCGTTGGCAGACTCCCTTTTGATGTGTGCGCTTAGGGTGACGGAAGAAGCGGGCAAGTTGTCGGAACGCTCGCAGCGGCTTCATCCCGAAATTGAGTGGCGTGGAATTATCGGCATGAGAAATTATCTCGCGCATGATTACGGCAATGTCGACCGCTCGGTTGTTTGGGATGCAGTGACGATGGAGTTCCCCGCGCTGGAACGAGCTTGTAGGCAAATCGTCTCCGAATCCGAACGATAGTTACTTGTCATATCTGCCTGTTCGCGCACGTTTTTTGAGCGCTTGATACGCTTTAACCCTGCGGAAACATTTTTCTGCGATAGTATCTGCGATATAGACCAGTCGAAACCCGCCCGAAAGAAAGGGGAGCGACATGAACCAGCAGAACATCGATTACGTACTCCGCTCCGTAGAGCAGCGTGACATCCGCTTTGTGCGTCTGTGGTTTGTCGACATTCTCGGCCGCCTCAAGAACTTTGCCATTAGCCCCGAGGACCTCGAGGTCGCTTTTGAGGAGGGTATTGGCTTTGACGGCTCCGCCATCGAGGGCTTTGCTACGCCCGAGGAAGCCGACATGCTCGCATTCCCCGATGCTTCGACCTTCCAGATTCTGCCGTGGCGCCCGAGCCACAACGGCGTCGCCCGCGTGTTCTGCGACGTGTGCACCCCCGACCGCAAGCCCTTCGCCGGCGATCCGCGCGATGCGTTGCGCCGCATGTTCCGCAAGGCCGAGAAGGCTGGCTATCTGCTCAACGTGGGCGCCGAGCTGGAGTATTACTACTTCCCCGACGAGCACACCCCCGAGCCGCTCGACAACGTGGGCTACTTCGATCTTTCGGTGAGCGATGCCGCCCGCGACCTGCGTCGCAACACGGTCCTCACGCTCGAGAAGATGTCCGTGCCCGTGGAGTACACCTTCCACGCCGCCGGCCGCTCGCAGCACGGCATGAGCCTGCGCCACGCCGAGGCCCTGAGCATGTCCGACGCCATCACCACGGCCAAACTCATCATTAAGCAGCAGGCCTACGAGAGCGGTTGCCACGCATCCTTTATGCCCAAGCCGTTGGCAGGCGAGGACGGCAGTGCTATGTTCCTATGCCAGTCGCTGTTCGACCACGACGGCAACAACGTCTTTTGGGGCGAGGACGACGAGAAGTACCACCTCTCCGATATCGCCAAACACTACATGGCCGGCATTCTGGCGCATGCCCGCGAGATCAGCGCCATCACCAACCCCACGGTCAACTCGTACAAGCGCATCACCACGGGTGGCGACTCTGTGCCGCAGTACGCCACGTGGGGCCTGCGCAACCGCGCGAGCATGGTCCGCATCCCGGTCTACAAGCCCGGCAAGCAGCTGTCCACGCGCATCGAGCTGCGCAGTCCCGATCCCATGGCCAACCCGTACCTGGTCAACGCCGTCACGCTGGCGGCTGGTCTGGACGGCATCGAGCGCAAGCTGGAGCTCCCGCCCGAGGCCACGGCCGAGACGCTCAAGCTTACCGACCGTCAGATGGTCGAGGCCGGCTACACGCCGCTGCCGCGCTCGCTCAAAGAGGCGCTCGACGTGTTTGAGGACTCGCAGTTTATGAAAGATGCCCTCGGCGAGCACATCCACAGCTTCTTCCTCAAAAAGAAGCGCGACGAGTGGCATAAGTTTGAGTCTACGATCACCGAGTGGGAGATCAAGCACTACCTGGCGAACTCCTAATCGCGCTGGCTTGTTCCAGTACGATTGAGCTCATTTCTATGGAGGCCGATATGTCCGAAAAGAGTGCCCTGTTCATGGCGCGCACGACGCGCTTCCACGAGTTTGCCCGCAGCTTGACGACCACCTTGGGTGTCGAGGTGAGCCTGGCCACCCCCGATTCGCCGACTGCGGCGCACGACTTTGACCTGCTGATTCTCGATTCCGATGGCATTCGCAGCGACCGTATCGATCAGATTGCCAAGTGGCTCGACGACCGCGGCGGCGTTCCCATGCTGGTGATCGTTGACGATGAGGCGCTCGGCACCCTGCGCCTGCCGAATCACGCGCATGCCGACTTTGTATGCCCCACGGCGACACCCAACGAGCTCAAGGCTCGCGCGCAGCGCCTGATGGGCGAGGAGGAGACCGTTACCGCCGACGATGTGCTCAACATCGATAACCTCGAGATTAACCTGGCCACCTACCAGGTGACGCTCGATAACGAGCCCATCGACCTGACGCTGATGGAGTACTCGCTGCTGAGCTTTTTGGCCACGCACCCCAACCGTGCCTACAGCCGCGAGGTACTGCTGCACCGCGTGTGGGGCTTTGAGTACTGCGGCGGCACGCGCACCGTCGACGTGCACATCCGTCGTATCCGCTCCAAGGTGGGCCCGCAGATCGCGGCGCACATCACCACCGTCCGCGGCGTGGGCTATCTGTTTAAGGACTAGCAAGTAAATAGAGGGCAATGTGAGGGTACCGGAGATTTCTCCAGTACCCTTTTCTCGTTTAGGGCGAAAAGAAGACCTTTCACCGATTAAAAGTGTGTCAGTAAAAACAATATCAAACGTATAACACTATCTAGCGAATATCATTTAGTTACCGTATCTCCCTACTACACGGATGGAGGAAGAAATGCGTTATTCGAGAAAGGTGATTGTCGGATTCATAGTGTTGCTTGCCGCCCTGATGTCTCCAAGGTTGGTTTTTGGAGACGACGACTTGGTCCGTGTCACACCGCAAATAGCTGTGGAGCAAGCGCAGGCTTTCTTTGGTGATGTATCGGATGAGCCGGTGACCGCTTGTGACCCAGTAAAAATGGTGAATTCCGATGGGGAATCAATCGGGTATATCGTTCGTGCGAAGCGGGATGACGTTAACTATGGCTACGTCGTATTTGATTCAGAGCGATCTTGGTGGATCAGCGAATACTGCTTGGCTCCGAGCGCTCTTTTACCTATCGAGAGTGCAAGCGAAGAAATTGCACTCCTCGCATCCTCGGATAACGTCGTTGCGTTAAAGATTGACGAGCTAACTGTTGGCGTTGCCGACTTAGATAAAAACATTGTTTTAGACGCAAGTGGAAAAAAAGTACCAAATAAATTGTCCTCGGGAGGCAATCGCAGCGGATCGTCGGAACATTTCGATGACGTTTTTGTATCTGCCAAGGATTTGTATAAACAGGGATATGTTGTTGATGCGAGCAAAACGGTTTCGGGAATAATAACGCCAACGCAAACAGAAGTTATCAAAGAAACGGGGACTTATGCTTGCGCTGTTTCGGCAATGTTTGCAGTTAGCAGTCACTATGTGACTTTGAACCGCCTTAAATTGTCCGATTTATAGTCGGAGCTTTGGAGGCTGTCGGGGACATGGGAAGAAGAAGGAGGAAAGAAATATGATCAAGCGACTGGTCTGTACTTTACTCAAGGCAAGACTTCTCCTGACAAACCCGCTCCGGCCTTAAAGGAGTTTTGTGCAAGACGAGGCAAGGAGCTTGAGACGTCATTCGTTTGGTATCCGTCATGGGATTCCTTTAGGGTGAATACCGACTCGGGGAATCTGAGTATTTTCTCTGGAAGGCTCCGGTCAAAAGGCAGCGGGCACGCAATGGCAGTTGTGGGCTACGTGGCAATGCATAACACATACTCGAATGCCAAGAAGTACCTGCTTGTTGTTTGGAATGGATGGACAAACCAGCTACAGTTTCTTCCATATGACGTATCAATTTACACGTCTCACGATGGCACATATTGCAAGGGTTGATTGTACTCGTGAACGGCGACAAGTTCATTCGAAGGGCAATGCTCCTATTGGTGCTTTCCTTTGCTTTGCTCACCGCAGCGAGCTTCTTTCTGTTAAGGGCGACTAATGGGGGAGAAAACGACACGGTTGTTGCAGTCGAGGTGCGTGCTCTATCGGATGTTCATAACGGGCAATTTGAGGCGCTTATGCCAAGTGGTTGCCGTAAGAGAATCGATATGCGCCGTAAGTCAAGTTCCGGATATGTCTCAGGGTTGAAAGCAGGTGATAAATGGATTCTAGTTTTTGTGGAAGATAAGGAACTTGACGGGACTGTTCTGTATCCCCATTCAGCTGAGAAAGTCAAATCAAGTAGACAAGGGGAATGAAGAATGATTGATAGAAAGCAGTTCTTAGGTCTGATGGCGGGGGCTCCTATTTTGATGCGAGCCGGGATGGCAGAAGCCGTGGAGTTGCCGGACGCTCAGAAGCGATTGACGCTCGTAGTCGACACGGTGGTCAGAGATGAAAATGGCAATGAAAAAACGCGAACAAGAAGCAGAGAGACTATTTTCACGCCAGAGAGCAAAACTGTGTCTGCCGACGCTATGGCCGGTGATGTCATAACAATCCAGAGGGAATCAGATGAAACGTTGCCGCTGCTTGCCAAGATTGAGCTCACAGTCGCTTATTATAACGATAAAACAGAAATTGAGATTCGTTCCGGAAAGTACTCGATAGTCCAAATCGATCCGCTTGTGATGTACGCAAACGCTTGGTATGCGCTCATGCAGAAAGATAAATATGTGATGAACTACTTCACAGAAAGCGAAGCATCATATGAAACGGGGTGGGGGCCAACGCCATACGACGCGGAGAAGGATAAATGGACGTGCGGATCAGGCATGGGTGCGACGATTACGGACTTTATTAACGATTCAACATATAATTTTGCTATCGACTGTTATATTGAATAGACATGACGGCATAAAACGAATTGGCTTATAAGCATGTCATTACTTAAACAAAGCTGAAATCTTGGCATCTAGTGCTCGGGACTGCCCAGCTTGGGGTACAAATCAACGTGAACAATGATGGCCCGCCACATGTTTGGCGGGCCTTTGGTTATTTGACGAAAGGATCGCAGCCATGAGCGAGAACGATTCCCAGCGTCCCCAGGATGCGGGCAGCGCTGGCGAGACCCAGCAGCAGCCGCGTGTGCAGGTGGAGTCGACGCCTGCCGGCAGCAACATTCCCTACGTGCAGGCTTACGACACACAGACCGGCCAGCCGCTAGGCAGCCAGCAGGTTGTAAATAAGCACACGGTGGTCAAGACCAAGACCAAAAAGCTGCCGATCTTTATTACGGCACTCGCCGGCTGTGCGTGCGGCGCTCTGCTGGTCATCGCGCTCATTATGAGTGGCACGCTCAATATTGGCGGCGGAAAGAATGCCGTGACGGCGGGTGCTTCGGGTTCATCGACGCAAAAGATCACCATCGACTCCGAGGACACCACGCTGGCCGAGGCCGTTTCTGCCAAGGCCCTGCCTTCCGTCGTTTCCATCACCGCCACTTCGAGCGGTAGCCAGAATGGCTCGCTTTCGCAGTCTTCCGACGAGTCGGATGGCTCGGGCAGCGTCGGCTCGGGCGTTGTGCTCGATACCGAGGGCCATATCCTCACCAACAACCATGTGGTCGATGGCTATGACCAGTACGTGGTGACCATGGACGACGGCACCACCTACGAGGCCGAGTTCGTGGGCAACGATGCTTCGAGCGACCTGGCCGTCATCAAGCTCAAGGATGCAGACGCCTCCAAGCTCACGCCGATTGAGATCGGTGATTCCTCCAAGCTCAACGTGGGCGAGTGGGTTATGGCCATCGGTTCGCCGTTTGGCAACGAACAGTCTGTCTCCACGGGCATCGTCTCGGCGCTCTATCGCTCCACGGCCATGAGCTCTACCAGTGGTAACACCATCTATGCCAACATGATCCAGACCGATGCCGCCATCAACCCGGGCAACTCCGGCGGCGCGCTCGTCAACGACAACGGCGAGCTCGTGGGTATCAACTCGCTCATCGAGAGCTATTCGGGCTCCAGCTCGGGCGTGGGCTTTGCTATTCCCGTTAACTACGCCAAGGACATTGCCGACCAGATCATCGACGGTAAGACGCCGGTGCACCCGTACCTGGGCGCCACGCTTTCGAGCGTCAACGCGCTCAACGCCCGCACCAACAAGCTGAGCACCGACAGCGGCGCGTATGTGGCGAGCGTCGTCGAGGATGGTCCCGCCGCCAAGGCTGGCATCCAAGAGGGCGATGTCATTACCAAGCTGGGCGACGACGAGATCACGAGCGCCGATGGCCTGATCATTGCACTGCGCAGCCACGAGGTGGGCGAGAAGGTCGAGATCACGCTCATGCGCGGCAAGGAAGAGAAGAAGGTCACGGTTGAGCTGGGCTCTGACGAGGAGCTGCAGAGCCAGCAGCAGGACGACAGCGCGACCGACACCGGCAACGGCGGCATTACTGACGAGCAGTTGCGCCAGTATCTGGAGGAGCTGCTGGGCCAGCAGGGCCAGGGCTACGGCCAGGGCTACTAACGAGCCGCACATACCGATGCCAGAGGGGGCTGTCCCGTCAATGCGGGACAGCCCCCTCTTTTCTCATCGATCCGTTGGGGATGGAGGAAAACGGATCATTTTGGTTAGTCTTCGTCGCTGGGAAGGCTTCCAAATGCCTCGATGTACTCTTCGTCTGACATCCAGTCAATGATGTCGCCAGGTTTGCAGTGAAGTGCCTCGCACATCGCGGTCAACGTCGAAAAGCGAATGCCCTTGAGCCGCCCCGTTTTAATGCGCGAAACGTTAACGGGCGAGATGCCGATAATGTCGGCAAGTTCTTGAGAGGACATTTTGCGATCCGCCATGACGCGATCGAGTCTCATGACGATTGGCATGCTGCCCTCCTTCTAAATAATGGCGTCAACGTCCGACTGCAAGAGTCACCCGTACTCAAAGATAGCCGAAAGGGATAGCGCAAACAAAGCGAGAACCAGTGTCCAAGCGTTAAAACCAAAGATACCAATTGCAGTAATACTGACGTCGTTGGGGAGCTGGACGGCACACAGGTTATCGAAGGTAATCGAGACAATTGAAGAAATGAGCAGCAGAAGCCCAACAACCAGAAAACGCCGGCATTGTTTTCGCGTGAATATCGACTGAGTACTGACGACGTCAAAGCAGAAGTTCAAGTAGACAATCAGGCATGCGATTGAGAGCGCCAGGGCCAGAACATCGCGGATGGCAAGTGCGGTAAGGACGGCGCTCGGAATGGACTCACCATTAATATAGAAGGGAGTGGGTGCAAAGAGCACCTCCCGCGCCTCGTTGGCAACGCTGAACGCTGAGAAGGCCGCCATGATTGCTGCGACAGACAAAGTGGCGAGCAACATCACATTGCTAAAACAGCATCGTTTATCTGAGCTTTCCATAATTAACCCCAAAAAGGCTGCGGCAATGCCGCAGCCAAAAAATCCTAAGCATAGATAGTTCTTGCTTCAGAATGCCAACTGCCGTTGTAATAGTAAGTAACAGTTACGACGACGCTTCCGTTGCTGAGTCCGTATCTATAAGTCCAGCTGATGTTGCTTACTCGAGAATTGGAGGTCCAGTTCTTTATGGATTTGATGCCTGTTATCGTTCCATAGGTATCGTTAACAGTGTAAGTAACATGGAGCCTGACGCCGTTCGAATAGGCGAGGGTGGTTTCGGCGGTGTAGATTGAACGACTTTCGGCAACTGGTGAAATGATAGAGGAATGGGTTTCTGCTGCGAAGGCGGGCTGCGCGGTCATGCACGATAACCCAACAAGGCAGACGGCGAGTAAATAAGCAACCTTTTTCATCATTGGCTCCTAACTGTCTGGTGATTATTTTTTAAACTCCTTTCTGACATCGAGCTATTCCTTTTGCGTAATCATGATGGCTGTTGGCGTTATGAGGGCGGGCAGCTTTGTGGGATCGGGATCGCTGCTGGTGTTGACGGTGCAGGTTACGTCAACGTAGACACCTTCTTTGATGGCTCCGACTTCTGCCTTCTTACCATCCTGATCCTTAATGGGGATGGTTGAATCGATTTTGAAGTTGAGGTGCAGCGGTGCGGATTGGAATTGCTCGCTTGCGATAACGAAGCGGCCTTCGCTTGCCCCGCTGGCGGAAGGGTGATACACAGCAACGACTTCGCCCCGCAAGGAAAGGTCTTTCGAAAAGGGAATGTCCTTCCAGAAAAAGCCGAGCAAAGCGGCTGCTATAAGGACAAGGGGGACGAGGATGGTTAGGAAACGTTTGGACTGATTCTTCATTTCAATCACCTCACGTTGATAATACCAAAATATATTGCATACACAATATAAAATATTAACTGCGATAAATTGAGTTAAAAAAGGAGCATATGAAGTTGCTCGATTCTGGGTGAGCCTGGACAGTTAGTTCAGATACGTATAAATCCGAGGCGGTTCAGCATGCGTTTTGAGCTGTTTTGGGATGGGGAAGGGGTTCGGATGGGAGTCTAGAAGGGGGAACGAGTCGGTCGTGCAGCCCCCGGGGCGGTCAAATTGGCTGGAATGATGACGTCTGAACACGACCAGGCTCGCAGAATTATACGTATCTGAACTAGCTGTCCACCCCGGTCTGGCGGCTGCCGATTCGGTGCGGTTTGAGACCGCTATTCGACCCCGTTGCGACCGGTGGTACTCTTGTATCCGTTTGAAATCGAGCGAAGGAGTGCCGCTATGGAGCAATCGAGCCTGTTTGGTGACGGCGTGGACATCGATACCGAAACGCCCTTGAGCGCGGATGCCGCCGCACCGACCGACGCCCATGCCCGGGCGGCAGCGCGCGCGGCCGAGCTGCGCCACGAGCTCGATTACCACGCCTATCGCTACTACATGCTCGATGCGCCCGAGATCACGGACGCCGCCTTTGACAAAATGCTCGTTGAACTGCAGGAAATCGAGGCCACCTACCCAGACCTGGTGACGTCCGACAGCTATACCCAGCGCGTGGGCGGTTATGTGAGCGAGCAGTTTACGCCGGTCACGCACATGGCGCGCATGTATTCCATGGACGATGCCATGGATCTGGATGAGCTCGACGCATGGCTCCAGCGCACTGAGGATGCCCTCGGTGCCGGCAGCGTTACCTATACCTGCGAGCTTAAGATCGACGGCCTGGGCGTGGCGCTTACCTACCAAAACGGCACCTTTGTGCGCGCGGCCACGCGCGGCGACGGCACCACGGGCGAGGACGTGTCGCTCAACGTGCGAACCATCAAGGACGTGCCCATGCACCTGTCCGAGCCGGCGCTCGCTCACATGGGCGCCGACCGCGGGCGCACCATCGAGGTGCGCGGCGAGGTCTATATGCCTAAGGGCAGCTTTGTGCGCCTGAACGACGAGGCCGATGCCGAGGGTCGCGACCCCTTCGCCAACCCGCGCAACGCCGCCGCCGGCAGCCTGCGCCAAAAGGATCCCAAGGTCACGGCGCGCCGCGACCTGGCCACCTTTATCTATGCCATCGCCGATACCGACCCGCTCCACGTCCACAGCCAGCGCGAGTTCCTCGATTGGCTGCGCAGTGCCGGTTTTAGCGTCAACCCCAACGTGGCACGCTGCGCCACGCCGGCCGAGGTCCACGAGTTCTGCGCCCAGGCCCTCGAGCATCGCGGTGACTTGGACTATGACATCGACGGCGTGGTCGTAAAGGTCGACAGCTTCCAGCAGCAGCTCGACCTGGGCTTTACTGCCCGCGCGCCACGCTGGGCCATCGCCTTTAAGTTCCCGCCCGAGGAAAAGCAGACCGTCCTGCGCGAAATTCGCATCCAGGTGGGCCGCACCGGTGTGCTCACACCGGTCGCCGAGTTCGACCCGGTGACGGTTGCCGGCTCCACTATCGCGCGCGCCACGCTGCACAACATCGACGAGATTCGTCGCAAAAACGTGCGCGAGGGCGACACTATCATCGTGCACAAGGCAGGCGATGTAATCCCCGAGGTCGTGGGCCCGGTGCTCGATAAGCGTCCGGCCGATTCGGTCGACTGGCAGATGCCCGAGGCCTGCCCCGTGTGCGGCAGCCCCGTGGTCCACGAGGATGGCGAGGTTGCCTACCGCTGTGTGTCCATCGACTGCCCCGCACAGCTCAAGGAGCGCTTGCTCCACTGGGTGAGCCGCGGCTGCATGGACGTCGACGGCCTGGGCGACGAGATCGTCGACAAGATGATCGCCGCCGGTCTGATCCACGATGTCGCGGACTTCTACCAGCTCACGGTCGACGACATCGCCGGACTGGACACGGGCCGCACCTATGCCAGCTCCAACAGCAAAAAGGGCGTCAAGAAGGGCGACCCCATTCCGGTAGGCCTCAAGACTGTCTCTTATACACATCTGACGCTGCCGACGATCTTACGCGTGTAGA
>URVF01000035.1 GCA_900551185.1 uncultured Collinsella sp.
CACCACAAAGGTGCCTGTCCCCTTTGTGGTGGTTCGAGAATTACAGTCCAAAATAGCCGAGGATTTGATCACGACTTACGGGCTTGTAGTCATTGGCGTCGAGGCCCACATCGTAGCGGTAAATGGGGCGCTCGCGATCGCGGTTGCGTGCGTTGGTGCGGTCACCCCTGCTGTGGATATGCCCATGCAACATAATGGCGCCACGTGCCTTGCCGTTCCAGCTGAGCATGGGGTAGTGGCTCATTACCAGGCGATGGCCTTTGGCGTAACCGGGAGCAATCTCCAGGTAATCGCGCACGTCTTCCCAAATCTGCGGTACGTCGGGATCTTCCCAGTCGCCGTCATGGTTACCACGAATGAGCGTCACGTTCTGACATTCGATACGCTCGCGCAGGCGCACCGCCTCCGCCAGGGGCAAACGATAGGTAAAGTCTCCCAAGATATAGAGACGGTCGTCCGCCGCTACGCACTCATTGACGGCATCGATGACCTTGCGGTTCATCTCCTCGACCGAATCAAACGGCCGATCCATATCGTGCAAGATATTCGTATCGCCCAGGTGCAGGTCGGCGGTAAACCACATCATCGTCTGTGTCCTCATTTCGCAACGCGTCTAACACGTGCCTAGTATACAGACGCTCTGGCGCGTCGGTTAGCCAAAGAGCCCGCCGAACAGACCTCGACGGCGTTTGTCTTGCTTTTTCGAAGCGTCACCCTGAGCTTTCTTGCCCTGCCGTTTCCTACGATCCTGCTCCAACTCATCGTCATCGAGTAGCAGATCCCACTCAAACGAATCGTCTGTCAGATTGAATAGGTCGTCGTCATCAAACATGGCCGCCTCCCTTGCCGACTAGCGAGCATCCACCACATAGAGGCCAACGCGCACCTGGTGCCACGGGCTGCGCTCGGGAGCAACCTGTTGCACGCGGGCCTCAAATACGTCCTCGTGGCCGTAATACATCATCAAGGACAGTGGGCCGACCTCGTTTCCCGGAACATAGCCAAGCTTGGTGTTGCCGTAATAAATCGCAACCGCCTCAGGGTCATGGGGATTATCGCGCTCGGCACACAGCGTCAGCTTATCGCCCGCTTTAAGATCGCCCAAGACCAAGGCGCCATCGGCATACTGAAATCTGCAATGTGAAATGACAGAAGAACACGCGAAGGCTCGTACATAGCAGCTCCTCTAACGGCCGGATAAACCGGTGTGTAACCTTATTGAGAAGCCTACGGTCCCGTGCGGACACAAATACATCCTGTCTGCGTCCTTCAATCGTTTGCCTCAACGCTTGCGCGACAGAACGCTTGCAGATAAGATAGGAACACGGATGGCACCCGTTGCCGCGGGTCTTGCCAACTCCGATACACGTTTTCATCGTGAGAAGTGGCCGTCTTCGCTTACGCGGGGGCGGCTATTTCATTCGGCCGATAAACAGACCGAGTTCGATAGCCGCAATCAACAACGCCAATAACGAAATAACATCGCTTACGTTCATACCAAATCCCTTCTAAAGGGAGTTGGCCCATCCGTGCTCCATAACAGTAGTTTAACGCAAAATGCAGGTAATAGGAACACTTGTTCGTATTATCTGCGCCCTTTTCTAATGCACAAACATGCGCACGAACTTGTGCTTCCAGCTTGCGTAGGGCGCATACCGAAACGGCACGTCCAGCCAAGTTGCCTTGTTCACGATACTCTTCTTGTGGCTAAACGTATCGAAGCTCTCGCGTCCATGGTACTGCCCCATACCGCTCGCGCCCATGCCGCCAAAGCCCATATGGCTCGTAGCCAAGTGCATGATCGTGTCGTTGACGCAGCCGCCGCCAAAGGGCACGTAACGCACGAAGCGCTGCTGAACTGCGCGATCCTGACTAAAGATATACAGGGCCAGCGGCGTCGGACGATCCGCAATAAACGCTTCGGCCTCGTCTAGGCTCTCAAACGTCAGCACCGGCAAGATGGGACCGAAGATCTCCTCCTGCATCACGGCGTCATCGGGGGTCACGCCGTCCAAAATTGTCGGCTCGATCTTCAGCGAAGTCTCCCGCGCGGTGCCTCCAAGCACGACCTTATCGGGATCGATCAGCCCGCGCACGCGCGCAAAATGCTTGGCGTTGACGATATGCCCGTAATCCTCGTTATCGAGCGGATGCTCGCCAAACATACGGCGGACCTCTTCCTTGATGAGGCCCAGCAGCTCGTCGTGCACGCGCGTATCGACCAGCAGGTAGTCGGGCGCCACGCAGGTCTGCCCCACGTTGAGCCATTTGCCAAAGGCGATACGCCGCGCCGCAACCTTCAAGTTTGCCGTCGCATCCACGATGCAGGGGCTCTTTCCGCCCAGCTCAAGCGTCACGGGCGTAAGGTTTTTACTTGCGCGCTCCATGACGAGTTTGCCGACCGGAACGCTACCGGTAAAGAAGATCTTGTCCCAGCACTCATCGAGCAACGCTTCGTTCTCGGCGCGCCCGCCCTCGACAACCGTCACCAGGCGCGGATCAAATGCCTCTTCACAGATTTGCTTGAGCACCGCGCTCGATGCCGGAGCATAGGCACTCGGCTTGATGACCACGGTATTGCCCGCGGCAAGGGCGCCGGCGAGCGGCTCGAGTGTTAGCAAAAACGGGTAGTTCCACGGAGCCATGATGAGTGTGACGCCATAGGGCACGGCTTGCGTTTTGCACACGCTCACGGCGTTAGCGAGATCGCACGGACGCAGGCGCGAACGACTCCATCGAGCCACGTGAGCGATCTGATGTCGAATCTCGGAAAGCGACGTACCAATCTCGCACATATAGGCCTCGTCATGCGACTTCCCCAAATCGGTCTTGAGCGCATGGGCGATATCGGCCTCGTGGGCCCGCACCGCATCGCGTAAACTCACGAGCGCGCGACGTCGAGCATCGACATCAAACGTGGCGTGCGTCTTAAAGTAGGCGCGCTGATCGCCGACGATGCGCGCAATTTCCTCGGTGTTCATGGACCCTCCTAATTCTCGTCCTCAAACATACCACCTGCAACGACTTCGTACATATGCTCGAGCTCCAAGCGGTCCATTAGAAGCGGAACGGGGTATAGCGGATTGGCCTCGGCATCGGCATGCGCCGCCATCTCGGGAATGTCAGAGCGGCGAATGCCCAAAACATATTTGGGGATTCCCAGGACCTCGTTCATGCGGTCGACCCAATCGATAAAGGCCTCGGCCGCAAGACTATCCTGCGCGGTAGCCGGCGCAATGCCCGCCATGTGAGCAAGATCGGCAAGCTTGGGGGCGGCGGCGTCACCATAAGCGCGAAGCATGTGCGGCAGGATGATCGCGTTGGCCAAACCGTGCGGAATTCCGTATCGGCCGCCCAAACTGTGCGCGATGGCATGCACATATCCGACATAGGAGCGGGTAAACGCAACGCCCGCCTTATACGCCGCCAAAAGCATATTACGACGAGCGCACATGTCGTCACCATGCTCATAGGCCTCGAGCAAATTGTCGTGGATAAGCTGCACCGCCTGTCGCGCCATCTTGCGCGTATAGGGCGTGGTGCTTCGCCCGATAAAGGCCTCAACGGCATGCGTCAGGGCGTCCATGCCCGTCTGCCCCGTAATGGAAGCGGGCAAGCCGCACGTAAACTCGGGGTCGTGGACTGCAAAACGCGGGATGAGCACAAAGTCGTTAATGGGGTATTTGTAGTGCGTCCCGTCATCGGTAATTACCGCCGCAAGCGTGGCTTCGCTTCCCGTACCGGCGGTAGTGGGAACGGCGATGAGCAGCGGCAGGCGACGATGAATCCGCAGCAGGCCGCGCATCTTGTTGATGGGCTTGTTTGGCTGCGCAATGCGTGCGCCCACGCCCTTGGCACAGTCCATGGCCGAGCCACCGCCAAAGCCGATAATGGCCTGGCAGGCGCTCTCTCGATACAGGGACGCCGCTTCTTCCACGTTTGAAACCGTGGGGTTTGCACGCGTTTCGGCATAGACCGTAACGCCAATCCCCCTGGATGCGAGCGCCGTCTCGAGCGGTGCCGTGAGCCCCAGACGGGCAATGCCGGGATCCGTCACGATAAGGACCTTCTGGATCGAGCGCTTTTGAAGCACCGCGGGCACATCCTCGGCATGCTCCAAAATGCGCGGCTCGGTATAGGGCAGGATCGGCAATGCAATGCGAAAAACCGTCTGATATGTTCGGCACCAGGCACGACGGGCTAGATGCATAAAGGAAACTCCTTCATTTGTTGATAGATCAACATTTGCTCGCCCGATTGTACTCAGCGGCGGTCAAAGACGGCCTGCCAATCGTTAATCAATCAACATCTTCATATCTCAAATTGTTTCATTAAAAATCATTCCTAATAGGCTTCACATTTGGTTTCATTTATGGATAATAGAACTCGTCAAGACGCACGTCCGGAGAGGGCCCTTACGGGACCGGGCGAGCGCACAATCGCCATCGATCGAAAGGATCGAATCATGAAGTTTGTTTGCCCCGTTTGCGGTTATGTGGAAGAGTTCGACGGCGACCAGCTGCCCGAGGACTTCAAGTGCCCCCAGTGCGGCGTTCCCGGTTCTCGTTTCCTGAAGCAGGAGGAGGGCCAGCTCGAGTGGGCTGCCGAGCACGTCGTGGGCGTCGCCAAGATGGAGGGCGTCTCTGAGGACATCGTTGCCGACCTGCGCGCCAACTTTGAGGGCGAGTGCTCCGAGGTCGGTATGTACCTGGCCATGGCTCGCGTCGCCCATCGCGAGGGCTATCCCGAGATCGGCCTGTACTGGGAGAAGGCTGCCCACGAGGAGGCCGAGCACGCCGCCAAGTTCGCTGAGCTCCTGGGCGAGGTCGTGACCGACTCTACCAAGAAGAACCTCGAGATGCGCGTTGAGGCCGAGAACGGCGCCACCGCCGGCAAGACCGATCTTGCTAAGCGCGCCAAGGCCGCTGGCCTCGATGCCATCCACGACACCGTGCACGAGATGGCTCGTGACGAGGCCCGCCACGGCAAAGCTTTTGCCGGCCTGCTTAAGCGCTACTTTGGCTAAGCCAACCGCTTGAGACATAACCTCTAGCTCGATGAGGCCCGGACCGTATTGGTCCGGGCCTTTTTCGTGCCTCACGAACTTGTTAACGCCCTGAAATAGGACCGTCTTCGGCATCGGCTTCTCGTCAAAAACTAAGTGAGTAGACTTTTTGGAACTTGCCGAGCAGACCATCCATATCACTTTATAAAGCCGCAGGTAAACGCCTTGTTGCAAAACGACCTAGTCGCCAAAGTGCCAAAAGCCTACTCACTTAGATTCGCAGCCGTCCACGATCGAGCCATTTTGTGTCTAACGGGCATCTTTCCGTCGATTACTCCCAATTTTGTCCAGTCAACAAATAGTTCAGACCGGAGTAATATCTCAGCCCTTTGCTCATCCGAGCTTTTATCACGATATTCAGCATCGAGCATCCTGCATATGGCCTTAACGATCGCGCGGAATCTATCCTCATCGGATATCTGTCTGTGTGTCAGGAGAAGCACATCGTAGCCCATGGCCTGAAGGGCCGTCATGCGGTCAGCGTCACGCAAGCCATCCCCTGCGCGTCCGTGCGAGGCCTTTCCCTGACATTCAATGGCCACCTGTCGCCTGCCGTCCGGCGAAGAAAGAAGTAGGTCGATATATACACGGGACTTTCCCACAATCGCTCGAGCACTTGTGCTTAGCGCCACTTCGACATTGAGCTCTATGCCGCAAAACCCTTCGCCTCCCAGGGCTCGCGGCAGTCCAAGCAACAAATACGCCTCGACCTCAAAGGGCGACGCGGCACCTAATGGAACGAGTTGTGATACCGCCATAAATCTATTGCCGTAACGCATCCCGCAAACATCTGAACAAAAACGGTCAAGGTCTCCGCCCAAAACCAAAGCGTCTCGACGCCATAAATTTGAGGCGGTGCCGTCCTCGGACGGGCAGCGCACCCAACCGAACGTTGTCGAGATCGCGCCCGAATCAATTGCACGCGAAAGCTCCGCCTCAAGTGCCGCAGGCAGGGCACACACCGCAAACAAGCCACACATCTCCGCCAATACCAAAAGAAGCTGAAGATCCGTCAGATGCCGCGACATGATGAATACCGTCAGTAGAGGAGACGTAATCAAAAACCCATGCTCCGTTTCCAGTACGGATTCCCTGGGAAGCTCACCAAGAAACAGCCGCTGCCTAATGCTGGCAGGACAAGTCCGTTTGTTTCTCGTCTGAACCAATGTATACAACGGAAAACCGAGCGCGACCGCAGCCGTCGGGTTGCGGGCGAGATCATATCGCTGCCGGTCTTCTTCCGGTCGTGGAAGCGGCGGACACAGAGCGCGGACCTGAGGGGGCAAACGCCAGTACCTAAAAGCCGATATGTCACAAAGTAGATCTTTCATAGGCACAGGAAAACACGAATTTCAACCCAGTCAGTCACGCATTGGCGCGAACGCGCCAAAAATGGTGCCGAACGGACTGCCAAGTTTTCAACAGCCCTCCCCAACTGGCCAAAAGCTTGCCGAGAGCTGGACGAAGTTCTGTTGAAAACCCCATTTTTTTCTCATGCAGAAGCTTTGCGCGACAAGTGAGTAGACTTTTTTGAACATCCCGAGCAGCCCGGTCATCCTGCTTTTCAAAACCGCAGGTAGATAGCTTGTTACAAAACTGCCTGGTCGCCAAAGTTCCAAAAGCCTACTCACTTAGGTTGCAGAGTGCCCCCATTAGCTGCAATTCCAAGGTAGTTAGTACTTTTGGACTCAGATCGTCATACTGAACAAGAATTTGAGTTGAGTTTTCAGGGACAGATGCGCCATCGGCACACCAAAAACAGTCACCGATATCGATAAAAGGGATGCTCGAGCGCGTGAGGGCCCATGCAAAAGTGCTTCCGCCCGTTCCGCGCTCCGCAACCACGATACAGTAAAGGCCCGCGTCTGCATGCTCGATCGAGACCTCTCCTGCCGGAAATACCTTCCGCACAAGCGCCATCAGGCCATCACGCGCCTCGCGAGCACGAACGCGCACGCGGTTCACATGTCGCTCGTAATCACCCGATTCCAGCAAACGCGCCAAAGCGACCTGGTCAACAGAGCTCACCGACGAGGCGTAGAAACCAAGGTTGCGCCTAAACCGCTCCATTAGCTCATCGGGCAGCACCATGTACGCTAGACGCAACGCCGATGAAAGGCTCTTCGAAAACGTGTTGGTGTAGATAACCGACTGGGCGGCATCAATCGACGCGAGCGCGGGAATCGGCTTCCCGGCAAGGCGAAACTCACAATCAAAGTCATCTTCGATGAGATACCGACCTGGTCGCTCGGCGGCCCAGCTCAGAAGCGCATAGCGACGCGCAATGCTCGTCACAAGGCCGGTCGGATACTGATGGGACGGCATAAGGTGAAGGACATCGGCCCCGGTTTTCTGCAGAGCGCTCAGGTCCACGCCGTCGTCATCCAACGGGACATGTCGAACTTTGCAGCCCATAGCCTGATAGATGCGCGTCAGGCGCAAATAGCCCGGATCCTCAACGGCATACACCTTGTCGGCTCCAAGCAACTGAACCAGCATGGTATCGAGCAGCTGGGCGCCCGCGCCGATAACGATATCGTTGGGATCGACATTCATGCCCCTCGTCCCACGCAGATGGTGAGCAATTGCGCGTCGTAGCCGAGCGGTGCCCTGCGCCGGTGCGGGCGAAAAGATTTCGCGCTCATCTTCGGATGCCAGCGTCGCCCGTAGTGCGCTTTGCCAAAGCCGCGCCGCCTCCAAAGCGGAAGGAGAAAGTGCATCGAATGGCTCGACCTGTCCGTTGACATCATGCGCGCTGGGACCCGCAGAGGCGTTATCTCGGTCGATGCCCTCCGCAGCCGAAGCCAAAACCGGTGCATCCGGAAGCTCACAAGCGTAGTAGCCACGACGTGGCATTGAGCAAATATAGCCCTCAGCGAGTAACTGGCTATATGCATTCTCGATGGTAATGACACTGATTCCCAGATGACTGGCAAAGGCGCGCTTAGACGGAAGATGCTCCCCCGCCACAATACGTCCAGCTACGATATCATCTCGAATTTGCTGGTAAACATACTCATAGAGCGATGCTTCGCCGCGTTTTTCCAAATTGTAGTCAAGCATGAGTTTGCCACCTGACCTTATCGAGCTGTTCAATCTGGTATTAGGCTGACCTTATTATTATCTCGAAAACTGAGTATTTTGTCATACCCAGCTCCCCGATAGGATGTTCCGTCAAGCAATGCACATGCCAACCAAGGGAGCAACCATGGCAGAACAGACCAGCAAGGCCGATCGCGTCAAACTCAATCGCGAACTCGCGCAGATGCTCAAGAGCGGCGTCATCATGGACGTCACCACGCCCGAGCAGGCACGCATCGCCGAAGAGGCAGGCGCCTGCGCCGTCATGGCACTCGAGCGCATCCCGGCCGACATCCGCGCCGCAGGCGGCGTCTCGCGCATGAGCGACCCCAAGATGATCAAGGGCATCCAAGAGGCCGTCTCCATCCCCGTCATGGCCAAGTGCCGCATCGGTCACATTGTCGAGGCGCAGGTCCTGCAGGCCATCGAGATCGATTACATCGACGAGTCCGAGGTTCTCTCCCCCGCCGATGACGTCTATCACATCGACAAGACCCAGTTTGACGTGCCGTTTGTCTGCGGCGCCCGCGATTTGGGCGAGGCGTTGCGCCGTGTTGCCGAGGGCGCCACTATGATTCGCACCAAGGGTGAGCCGGGTACGGGCGACGTCGTTCAGGCCGTGCGTCACATGCGCAAAATCCAAAAGCAGATCCGCGACGTTGTTGCCCTGCGCGACGACGAGCTCTTTGAGGCAGCCAAGCAACTGCAGGTTCCGGTCGAGCTGGTGCGCGAGGTCCATGCCACGGGTAAGCTTCCCGTCGTGAACTTTGCCGCCGGCGGCGTAGCGACCCCCGCCGACGCCGCGCTGATGATGCAGCTGGGCGCCGAAGGCGTCTTTGTCGGCTCGGGCATCTTTAAGAGCGGCGACCCCGCCAAGCGCGCAGCCGCCATCGTCAAGGCCGTGGCAAACTTCACCGATGCCAAGCTCATCGCCGAGCTTTCGGAGAACCTGGGCGAGGCTATGGTGGGCATCAACGCCGACGAGATCGAGATCATCATGGAGGAGCGCGGGCGCTAGTCCAGCAGAAAGGATCGCACATGAGCGATTATGCAGACCAAACGGTCGCCGTGCTGGCGGTCCAAGGCGCATTTGCCGAGCACGAGGCAAGACTATCCGAGCTGGGCGCGCGCTGTATTGAGCTGAGGCAGGCGGCTGATTTGAAGCAGGACTTTGACCGTCTGGTACTTCCCGGCGGCGAGTCTACCGTTCAAGGGAAGCTGCTTGATGAGTTGGGCATGCTCGAGGAGCTTCGCACCCGCATTGTTGAAGGCATGCCCGTCCTGGGCACCTGCGCCGGCCTGATTCTGCTGGCTCACGACCTTGCCGCCCATGACGATAAGGGCACGCCGCGCCTGGCAACCATGGATGTGCTCGTTGAGCGCAATGCCTACGGCAGGCAGCTCGGCAGTTTTCGAACCAAGGGGCAGGTAGCTGGCATCGACGGTGAAGTGCCGCTGACGTTTATCCGCGCGCCCCGCATCGTCGAGGTCCACGGCGACGCAAAGGCCTTAGCGAAAGTCGACGGCCGTATCGTCGCCGCGCGCCAGGGCAACCAGCTCGGCGTAACCTTCCACCCCGAACTCGACGAAGACACCCGCCTCCACGAACTGTTCCTACAAATGTAGGCAGAGTAGAAACGAGCGTGGATTTTCGGGCACATAACAAATGAGAGTGGATAATCTCCCACTTTGAACTTGAATGCAGGCTCAAACCGGGAGATTATCCACTCTCGTGCCATGTAGTCGTTTAAGAACGTCCCCGATGACTAGTCATTTAAGAACGTCCCCAATGACTAGTTCCGTTTGCTGGGGAGGCGTGGGACAATACCGAGCGAACGTGATTGGTTGTCCGTGGAAGGGGTCGCGATGAAAAAGCTCAAGACGCTTGCCGATGTGTTGCGACAGGCTGGCTTTGCGCGCATCACGGGTCTGTTTCTTATCTTTTACCTGCTGTGCTCGACGGCCGTCTGGCTGTCCGAGCCAACGACCCTTACGTTTGGCGATGGCCTGTGGTTTAGCTTTGAGACGGTCTCGACGATCGGCTTTGGCGACATTCCGGCCGAGACACCGGTTGCCCGCGCCATTACCGTCATTCTGAGCATCATCAGCATCTTCTACATCGCCATGCTCACGGGCGTGGCGGTGAACTACTGCAATACGCTTATTAAGATGCGCCAAAAGGACACCATGGCGCGCTTTATGGATGATCTGGAGCATTTGGAAGAGCTCGATCGCGACCAGCTCGCCGATCTGTCGCGCCGTGTGCGCGAGTATCGTCGCCGGCAACGATAGAACGGGTGCCGCGCGTCACGACGAGGGGGATTGCATATGAACATCACCGTCTACCTGGGCGCGAGCGTCGGCAACGACCCGGCGTTTCTGCCCGCAGTGCAGGAGCTGGGCAATTGGATTGGCGCCAACGGACACGCGCTCGTATACGGCGGGTCCAAATCGGGACTGATGGGCGCGCTCGCCGATAGCGTACTCGAGGCACTGTCTCTTATACACATCTCCGAGCCCACGAGACTAGGC
>URVF01000036.1 GCA_900551185.1 uncultured Collinsella sp.
CTACACGCGTAAGATCGTCGGCAGCGTCAGATGTGTATAAGAGACAGGTCGTGGCCTGCGATGACCGCCCCGGCACGTTGACGCCCGAATGGGTGCCCGGTGTCTACGATCGTCGCCTGGTCGATTACAAGAACCTGAGCGAGCTGTGTCCCATCGGTCCGCGCGACTTGGTGGTCGTCGCCACGGCGGGTCACAAGTCCGATATCGACGTGGTGATTCAGGCCATGCGTGCCAAGCCTGCCTACCTGGGCTGTCTGGGTTCGCGCCGCAAGACGGCCTTTGTGCGTGCCCGCCTGGAGCAGGAAGGTTTTACGCAGGACCAGATCGACGAGCTGCACCTTCCGATCGGCGTTGCCATCGAGGCCGAGGACCCCGAGGAGATCGCCATCTCCATCGCCGCCGAGATGATCCACCTGCGCCGCACCAAACTCGTCCCCCGCAAGCGCTAATCGCATCCCCACCAATAAGTTGCGGTGAAATACGGACTGTTTAAGCCTGTTAGGCCGCCAAACAGTCCCTATTTCACCGCAACTGCTTCTTGGGACCCATTTGTGCGGGGGAGTTGTGGAGTTGTGCAGGCAGACGAGGTTTTTCTGGAAATACGCACCCAATGCGCGTATAGTACCGATTGTTTTGTCGGCTCCTGCTGCGTCGAGTCCAAACCGCGAAATGCCATGAGCGGCGCGGATGCAGCCAGGAGGCACGAGGACAACCCATCGTGGCCACGCCCCGTGCTTAAAACCCCAAGAAGGAGTGAACAATGGCAGAAGAGAAGTATGTGCCGCGTCTGAAGACCAAGTACAACAACGAGGTCAAGCAGCAGCTTCAGGACAAGTTCCAGTACGAGAACGTCATGATGATCCCCAAGTTTGAGAAGATCGTCGTGAACATGGGTGTCGGCGAGGCCGCTACCGATTCCAAGGCCATCGACGGTGCCGTGCGCGACCTGCGTGCCATCACCGGCCAGCAGCCGATGATTACCCGCGCCCGCAAGTCCATCGCTACCTTCCGCCTGCGCGCTGGTATGCCGATCGGCTGCAAGGTTACCCTGCGTGGCGACCGTATGTGGGAGTTCTTCGATCGTCTGACCTCCGTCGCGATCCCCCGTATCCGCGACTTCCGCGGCATTTCCGCCAAGAGCTTCGACGGCCGTGGTAACTTCTCCATGGGCGTCACCGAGCAGCTCATCTTCCCCGAGATCGACTTCGATTCCGTCGATCACCAGCGTGGTATGGACATCACTTTCGTGACCACCGCCAATACCGATGAGGAGGCCAAGGCCCTTCTGGACGCCTTCGGTTTCCCGTTCAAGAAATAGGTTCACCTGCCCTATAAGCGCCGTTCCCACAAGGGGGCGGCGCTTGGGGCGAACAATACTCTATGTGAGGAGGATATAAGTGGCTAAGACATCGATGATCGTCAAGTGCAATCGCAAGCAGAAGTTCTCTACTCGTGAGTACACGCGCTGCCAGCGCTGCGGCCGTCCGCACTCTGTGTACCGCAAGTTCGGCCTGTGCCGTGTCTGCTTCCGCGAGCTTGCACTCAAGGGCGAGCTTCCCGGCGTTAAGAAGGCCAGCTGGTAAGTCACTACCAGCGTTTCAAGCATCAGTTTGGAACAGGGAAAACGCGCTAAAAAGGCTTTGCCGTTAAGGGCGGCGAAGAACCAAGAGCACGTGTTCATCAAGAACGAAGGAGAATCTGTATGAACCTTACAGACCCGATCGCAGATATGCTTACGCGCATCCGTAACGCTAACTCTGTGAACAAGGCCACGGTCTCCATGCCGAGCAGCAAGAAGCTCGTCGAGATCGCTCGTGTTCTGCACGAGGAGGGCTACATCGAGGGCTACGATGTCGAGGACACCGTTCCCCAGAAGACTCTGCACATCACGCTTAAGTATGGTCCCAAGAAGGCTAAGGTCATCAACGGCATCCGCCGCATTTCCAAGCCGGGCCTGCGTAAGTACACCGGCGTTGCCGACATGCCCCGCGTCCGCGGTGGCCTTGGTACCGCCATTATTTCCACCAGCCATGGCGTCATGACCGACCGCGATGCTCGCAAGCACAACGTCGGCGGCGAGATCATCGCTTACGTCTGGTAATTCGCTCGGTAGGTAGAAGGAAAGGAGATCACCGTGTCTCGTATCGGTAATAAGCCTGTCCAGATTCCCGCCGGAGTCGAAGTGGCAGTCAACGGCAACAACGTTGTCGTCAAGGGCCCCAAGGGCCAGCTCGAGCTCGATGTCTTTGAGAAGCTCGCTATCAACGTCGAGGACAACGTCCTCACCGTTTCCCGTCCCGACGACGAGCGTGAGACCCGTGCCCGCCACGGCCTCACCCGCGCCCTCATCCACAACATGGTTGTTGGCGTTTCCGAGGGCTTCGAGAAGAAGCTCGAGCTCGCCGGCGTCGGTTACCGCGTGCAGCAGAAGGGCAAGAACCTCGAGTTCTCCCTGGGCTTCTCGCACCCCGTGATCGTCGAGGCTCCCGAGGGCATCACCTTCGAGGTTCCCGACAACACCCACGTGAACGTCAAGGGTATCAACAAGCAGCAGGTCGGTCAGATCGCCGCTGAGATCCGCGGCCATCGTCCTCCCGAGCCTTACAAGGGCAAGGGTATCCACTACGTTGGCGAGCACATCCGCCGCAAGCTGGGTAAGGCCGCCAAGTAGTCGTAACCGACTCACTCGCATAAGACCAGCACCCCGTCAGGTGCTGGCAAGATCAACCTTTTTAGGAGTTTACGTATGAACAAGCATAAGGCGAAGCTGGAAGGCCTCAAGCGTCGTCAGCGTCGTGTTCGCGGCAAGGTCTCGGGTACCTCCGAGCGTCCGCGTCTTCGCGTGACCCGTACTAACGCCAACATCTATGCCCAGATCATCGACGACAGCAAGGGCTCCAGCCTGACGCTCGTCTCTGCCTCGACCCTCGAGGCCGAGTTCAAGGGCACCCACACCTCGAACAAGGAGGCTGCGGAGAAGGTCGGTCAGCTCGTTGGCAAGCGCGCCATCGAGGCCGGCATCACCAAGGTCGCCTTCGATCGCGGTGGCCGTATCTACCATGGCCGCGTCAAGGCCCTCGCCGACGGTGCTCGTGCCGCCGGTCTCGAGTTCTAGGAGGTATGTAGCACATGGCTCGTAATCAGAAGCAGCAGCGCGAGGCCTCCGAGTTCGAGGAGCGCGTCGTTTACATCAACCGCGTGTCGAAGACCGTCAAGGGTGGTCGTCGCATGAGCCTCGTCGCTCTCGTCGTCGTTGGCGACGGCAAGGGCAACGTCGGCGTTGGCATGGGCAAGTCCGCTGAGGTGCCCATGGCCATCTCCAAGGCATCTCTCGATGCCAAGAAGAACATGTTCCACGTGCCGGTGACCGAGCAGGGCACCATCCCGCACGAGGTTCTCGGCCACTTTGGTGCCGGCCGCATCATCATTAAGCCCGCTGTCGAGGGTACCGGCGTTATCGCCGGCGGCGCTGTGCGTCCCCTCTTTGAGCTTGCTGGCATCAAGAACGTCCTGTCCAAGTCCCTCGGTACCGACAACGGCCTCAACATCATCAAGGCTGCCGTCGAGGGCCTCAAGGAGCTCTCCAGCCCTGAGGACGTCGCGGCTCGCCGTGGCCTGACGGTCTCCGAGATGTTCGTCGGTAAGGAGAACTAAGCATGGCTGACACCATCAAGATCAAGCAGGTCCGCAGCACCAACGGTTGCAAGCAGGACCAGGTCCGTACTGTCCGTGCCCTCGGTCTCCACAGGATCCGCGAGGTTCGCGAGATTGCTGACAACGAGTCCGTCCGCGGCATGATCTTCAAGGTCAAGCACCTTGTCGAGATTGTAGAGGAGTAGCAAATGCAGCTTCACGATCTTACTCCCGCGCCCGGTTCCACCAAGAACCGCAAGCGCGTCGGCCGTGGCAATTCTTCGGGTCACGGCACCACTTCTGGCCGCGGCCAGAAGGGCCAGGGTTCCCGCTCTGGTGGCACCAAGGGTGCCGGCTTCGAGGGTGGCCAGACTCCGCTGGCTATGCGCCTGCCCAAGCTTCCGGGCTTCCGCAACCCCCGTCGTATCGAGTACACCGCTGTTAACGTTGAGCGTCTCGAGCGTAAGTTCGAGGACGGCGCTGTGATCGACGGCGCCGCTCTTAAGGCCGCTCGCATCACCAAGAGCGAGTTCGAGCCCGTCAAGGTGCTCGGCAATGGTGAGCTCACCAAGAAGTTCACGGTCAAGGTCGACAAGGTCAGCGCTTCTGCGCAGGCCAAGATCGAGGCCGCCGGCGGAAAGGTCGAGCTGCCGTGCTAAATGGTCTTAAGAATGCTTTCCGCATCAAAGAATTGCGCGAAAAGATTCTTTTTACCATAGCTATGCTCGTCGTGTACCGCATTGGTGCGCACGTTCCTGTGCCCGGCATTCCCTTCCAGGGGATGCTGGGCCTTTTCTCGACCGATAACAATTCGGTCGCCGCAGGTGCTATGGCCCTCCTGAATCTTTTCTCTGGCGGTGCGTTGAGCTATGTGTCGGTGTTTTCGCTGGGCATCATGCCTTACATCACCAGCTCGATCATCCTCCAGATGCTCCAGGCCGTCGTGCCTTCCCTGCATGAGCTTGCCCGCGAGGGCGAGGTCGGTCAGACCAAGATTACGCAGTATTCGCGTTACCTCACCCTGGCTCTGGCAATCCTCAACTCCGTGGGCTACCTCTTCCTCTTTAAGAGCTTCGGCATCAGCTTTAATGGCGCCGGTGCTCCCGAGATCATCTTCGACCTCATGATCGTCGGTACGCTCACCGCGGGCGCCATGCTGATCATGTGGATTGGTGAGCTCATCACCCAGCGCGGTATCGGCAATGGCATGTCGCTGATCATCTTTGCGAACATCATGGCCGGTCTGCCGCAGGCTATCTTCTCCAGCACCGAGGGCAATGCCGGTGGCATCATTACCATGGTGATTATCTGCGCCATCATCCTGCTGGTTATCCCGCTGATTGTTTTCCTTGAGCGCGGCCAGCGCCGCATCCCGGTCTCCTACGCTAAGCGCGTCGTGGGCCGTCGCATGATGGGTGGCCAGACCACCTACCTGCCCATCAAGGTCAACACCGCGGGTGTCGTGCCGATCATCTTCGCTTCGGCGCTGCTGTACTTCCCGGCTCAGATTGCCGTGTTCTTCCCCGGTATCGGCTGGATTCAGGCAGTTGCCTCCGCGCTTTCGACCGGTTGGCTCAACTGGGTGCTTAACGTTGTCCTCATCGTGTTCTTCGCGTACTTCTACACCTCCATGGTGTTCAACCCCGATGACACGGCCGATAACCTTAAGAAGCAGGGCGGCTTTATTCCGGGCGTCCGTCCGGGTAGGGCTACCGCGGCCTACATCAAGAACGCGCTCAACAAGATCACGCTTCCCAGCGCTGTCTTTTTGGCGCTCATCGCCATCGTGCCTTCGATCATCTTCTCCTTCACGGGTAACCATCTGATCCAGGCATTTGGCGGCACGTCCATCCTCATCATGGTCGGCGTCGTGCTCGACACGGTCGATAAGCTCGAAGGCCAGATCAAGATGTATGATTACGATGGATTCTTTAAATAGGCTAGAGGAGGATTGCTCATGAACCTCGTATTGCTCGGAGCTCCGGGTGCCGGTAAGGGCACCGTCGCACAGGAGCTCGTCGGCGAGTTTGGCGTCGCCCATATTTCCACGGGCGACCTGCTGCGTGCTGCCGTCAAGGGTGGCACCGAGCTTGGTATTCAGGCTAAGAAGTACATGGACGCTGGCGAGCTCGTTCCCGACCAGCTCGTGATCGACCTTGTCAAGGAGCGCCTTGCCGCCGATGACGCCCAGCAGGGCTTCATCCTCGACGGCTTCCCGCGCAACACCGCCCAGGCTGTGACGCTCGATTCCGAGCTTTCCGCCATGGGTCGCGAGATCGACTGTGCCCTTCTGGTCGATGTGGCCCCCGAGGTCATTATCGATCGTCTGTCTTCGCGTCGCACCTGCCGCGCCTGCGGTTACACCGGCACCGCTGCCGATGCTACCTGCCCCAAGTGCGGTGGCGAGATGTATCAGCGCGACGACGACAAGCCCGAGACCATCAAGAACCGTCTCGACGTCTACGAGAAGTCCACGAGTCCGCTCGTCGACTACTATCGTGGCCAGGGTCTGCTCAAGTCGGTCAACGGTGACCAGGCTCGTGAGACCGTGTACGGGGATGTCAAAGAGGCTCTCGGTCTATGATCAAGATTAAGTCTGCAACGCAAATCGAGCAGATGAAGAAGGCAGGAGCGCTATCTAAGATGGCGCTCCGCCACGTTGGAGCCATGGTGCGCCCCGGCGTTTCGACTTTTGAGCTCGATCAGCTCGCGGAGCAGATTATCCGCATGCATGGCGGCACCCCGGCCTTTAAGGGCTACGGCGGGTTCCCGGGGACCATATGCGCATCGATCAACGATGCCGTGGTCCACGGTATTCCCAATCCCGACATGATCCTGCGCGATGGCGATATCATTTCCATCGATACGGGAGCCGTTGTCGACGGTTGGGTCGGCGATAACGCTTGGACGTTTTTCGTCGGTACCCCCACGCCCGAAGCCAAGGCTTTGTGCGAGGTCACGCGTGATTGCCTTAAGGCTGCCATTGAGCAGGCTGTTCCCGGTAACCATATCGGGGACGTCGGTTATGCCGTTCAGTCCCTCGCCGAGTCTCACGGTTACGGCGTGCTTCGTGATTATGTGGGCCATGGCATTGGCCGCGTGATGCACGAGGACCCCAATGTTCCTAACTATGGAAAGAAGGGGAGGGGCGTTCGCCTCCAGGCCGGCATGGTCATTGCCATCGAGCCGATGGTTACGATGGGTTCCAACCATGTGAGCACGGGCTCCGACGGTTGGATTGTTACGACCAACGACCACCTGCCCGCCGCGCACTACGAGAACACCGTCGCCATTACCAATGACGGTCCGGTGATTCTCACCACGGATGCCCAGGGTTCCTGGTGTTCCTTGCAAGGCGGTGAAATGTAGGGCTTGCGTCAAATGCACGCCTCAACATTTCAAATGTAATAAGTCCCACTTAGTTGTGGAGCCATTACGAAGTTATTACGATGCGTGCATACGTGTTGTAGAATACTCAATCGCTGTCGTTTTCTAGAGAAAGATGATTGCTTGTGAAGAAGGAAGACGCAATTGAGCTCGAGGGTACGGTAAAGGAACCGTTGCCCAACGCCATGTTTAAGGTCGAGCTCGAGAACGGTCATTCGGTTCTGTGCAACATTTCTGGCAAGATCCGAATGAATTACATCCGTATTCTCCCCGGTGACAGGGTTGTCGTGGAGCTTTCCCCGTACGACCTGACCCGCGGCCGCATCACCTATCGCTACAAATAGCGGCACGCATACACGCACTCCATTTCCGACTGCAGGCTTAGCTCAACCTACGGTCGGATTGTGTGTGAAGACCAGCCATAGTTTTAAACGCCTGCGGCTGGGCGAGTAGATAGTAGGGAAGTAGTTTGAGCGCTACCGAAAGGAAGAACGATGAAGGTACGTCCTTCGGTCAAGAAGATGTGCGATAAGTGCAAAATCATTAGGCGCCATGGCAAGGTCCTCGTCATTTGCGAGAACCCCCGTCATAAGCAGCGTCAGGGTTAAGAGAGGAGACTACGTTGGCCCGTATTAATGGTGTCGACCTCCCGCGTGAGAAGCGCGTTGAGATCGGTCTGACCTACATTTACGGCATCGGCCGCACCACTGCGACGAAGATTTGCGTCGAGTGCAACGTTAACGTGGATACGCGCGTTAAGGACCTCACCGAGGATGAGGTTAACGCCATCCGCGATTATATCGATAAGAACCAGATCATGGTTGAGGGCGACCTCCGCCGTGAGCGCAACCAGAACGTCAAGCGCCTTATGGACATCGGCTGCAACCGCGGCCTTCGTCACCGCAAGGGCCTCCCGGTCCGCGGCCAGCGCACCCACACTAACGCTCGTACCCGCAAGGGCCCGAAGCGTCAGATCGGTGCTAAGAAGAAGAAATAAGGAGCGCTAGATAGATGGCTACTGCTAAGAAGAACGTTCGCGCTGCCCGTCTGAAGCGCGCGGACCGTAAGAACATTTCCGTGGGCCAGGCTCACATTCGTTCTACGTTCAACAACACGATCGTTTCGATCACCGATCCCCAGGGCAACGTCATTTCCTGGAAGTCGGCTGGCCAGGTGGGCTTCAAGGGCTCCCGTAAGTCCACGCCGTTCGCTGCTCAGATGGCTGCCGAGGCTGCTGCCAAGCAGGCCATGGAGCACGGTATGAAGAAGGTTTCCGTCTTCGTCAAGGGCCCCGGCTCCGGTCGTGAGACCGCCATCCGCTCCCTCCAGGCTGCTGGCCTCGAGGTCTCGAGCATCCAGGACAAGACCCCCATTCCGCACAACGGCTGCCGCCCCAAGAAGCGTCGCCGCGTGTAACTGAAAGGATCGTATCAATATGGCAATCGACAGGACTCCTGTTCTTAAGCGCTGCCGTCAGCTCGGGATCGATCCCGCTGAGCTCGGTTACAGCAGCAAGAAGGAATCTATCCGTCAGCCCAAGCGCCGTCGCAAGGAATCTGAGTACGGCATGCAGCTGCGCGAGAAGCAGAAGGTCAAGTTCATCTATGGCGTTCTAGAGAAGCAGTTCCACGGCTACTTCAACAAGGCCCGTAAGATGAACGGCGTCACCGGTGAGAACCTCATGATCATTCTTGAGTCTCGCCTCGACAACGTTGTCTTCCGTCTTGGCTTCGCCCGCACCCGCAAAGAGGCTCGTCAGTCCGTCCGTCACGGTCACTTCACCGTGAACGGCAAGCGCGTGGACATCCCGTCCTACCGCGTCAAGGCCGGCGACGTCGTCGCTGTCGGCGAGAAGTTCCGTGACCTTCTCCCCATCAAGGAGGCCCTGATTTCCTCCGAGCGCTTTGAGGTCCCTGGCTGGCTCGAGGTCGATATCGAGAAGCTGTCTGGTAACGTGCTCGCTCTGCCGACGCGTGAGCAGATCAGCGGTGATATCAACGAGCAGCTCATCGTCGAGCTCTACTCTAAGTAGTCCATCCGGGCTGCTGAGGCTGGAGGTAATACATGTCAGAATTCATTAGGCCTCAGGTTCAGGTCGAAGAGATCAACGAGACGTCTGCTCGTGTCTCCGTCGAGCCGCTCGAGCGTGGTTACGGCGATACGCTGGGTAACTCCCTTCGTCGCGTACTTCTGTCCTCGCTCGAGGGTGCCGCCGTCGAGGCTATTCAGATCGATGGTGCGCAGCACGAGTTCATGACCATCCCTAACATGGTCGAGGATGTCACCGACATCGTCCTGAATGTCAAGGGTCTTGTCTTCAGGGCTCTCGGCACGACCGACGAGGCGACCGCCACCATCTCGGTTGACGGCCCCTGCGAGGTCACCGGTGCGGACTTCTTTATTCCGTCCGAGTTTGAGCTGGTCAACCCCGAGCAGCACATTGCTACGCTCACCGAGGGTGGCCATCTCACCATGAGCATGCGCATCGGCTATGGCCGCGGCTATGTTTCTGGCGAGGCCAACAAGCGCGACAACGATCCCATCGGTGTGATCCACGTCGACTCGCTGTACTCGCCGGTGTCCCGTTGCGCCAAGCTCGTTGAGGCTTGCCGTGTCGGCCAGCATACCGACTACGACCGCCTTGTCCTCGAGATCGAGACCAACGGTTCCATCGCCCCGCGCGACGCCGTGGTCCAGGCTGCCAATATCATCAACCAGCATATGGCCGCCTTTATGAACCTTGCCGAGACCCCCGAGGTCGAGGAGGAGGCTTCGATCTTCGCTCCCGAGGTCACCAACGACAACGCCGAGCTGGACAAGCAGATTGAGGATCTGGACCTTTCCGTCCGTTCCTACAACTGCCTTAAGCGCGCCAGCATTCACTCGGTCCGTCAGCTCGTTGAGTTCTCGGAGAACGATCTGCTCAACATCCGTAACTTCGGTGTTAAGTCGATCGAGGAAGTGAAGGACAAGCTTGAGTCCATGGGCCTGAGCCTGAAGGCTTAATGCTTCGCATATTTGAGGAGAAACTAGACCATGCGTCACAACGTTAAGAAGGGCCTGAAGCTCGGCACCGATGCGAGCCACACCAAGGCCATGAAGAAGAGCCTTGCTAAGGCCCTCTTCGAGAACGACCGCATCAAGACCACCGAGACCCGCGCTAAGGCGCTGCGTTCGGTCGTCGATCCGATCATCACCTGGGCCAAGAAGGGCGACCTGCACTCTCGTCGTCTGGCTATCGCCAAGCTCGGCGATAAGCAGCTCGTTGCCGAGATCTTCGACAAGGCTGCCCAGGGTATGTGGCAGGACCGCAACGGCGGTTACACCCGCATCATGAAGCTCGGTAACCGTAAGGGCGACAATGCTCCCATCGTTATCATGGAGCTCGTCACCGAGCCTTGCACGCCTAAGGCCAAGAAGCCTGCTCCGGCCCCCAAGAAGGCCGCTGCTCCCAAGAAGGTCGAGGCTGCCGAGGAGGCTCCTGCTGAGGAGACCGCTGAGTAGACAATCCGTCTGCATAGGCTATATTCGAGGGGTACGTTCGCGTACCCCTCTTTTTTTGTCGAAAAGCCATTGCCTGATTGTTGGGCTGTCTCTTATACACATCTCCGAGCCCACGAGAC
>URVF01000037.1 GCA_900551185.1 uncultured Collinsella sp.
ACGTGCGCGGTCACGGTGCCGGTGATGCGGGCGTTCTTGCCCAGGATAAGCTTGTCGGCCCAAACCTCGACATTGCCCTCGACGGTGCCATCGATGGTCACCGTATCGCCCGCAAGCGCTGCCGACTTGGTAGAGCCGCGCAGGGCAACCGTCTCGCCTATCGCATAGAAACAGTTGGCGGTGCTGTCGGCGTTGAGAACAACGTGCTGGCCAGCGACGGTTATGCTGCCATCAACCGTGGTTTGGGCGATATCAATTGTGCGCGCCGCAAGACGAATGGCGCCGCCCACTGTGCAGTCGCGAATCGAGAGGGTATCGCCCGCGGCGATGATATCGCGGTCGATGGACGTATCGTCCAAGTTGAGGGCCTGACCGGCCCAGTACAGGTCGCCTTCGACGCCGGACGGATTGGCGTCATTGTCGGTCGCAAGTACGTTTCCAGCGGTGTCCGTGCCGGCGAACGACGCCGTGGGAAGTGCGGTGAGCGCGAGCGCGATGAGCGCGAATGCCATAAGCAGGCAGCGACGCATCTTGTGTGACGGCGCCGTCACGGTTTGATTGAAAGCCATGGTTGATCCTTTTGTTAGGTGTTCGGCATATACCTAACAGGGTACCCAACGCGTGGGCGCTCTAAAAGAGCCTCTCGGTTGCATTTCGAAGGGTCGTGCCATGCTGTCTACTTTTTACGGTGCAAGAAGCGCGCGATATCTTCTTCGGTGGGGCTTTTGATATCAAAGCGCAGCGAGAGCCAGCGCAGACCCATGGTCACGACAGCGCATACGACCAGCGCGGCGACATTGCTCATGATGCCGCTCATAACGAGGCACACATAGCTTGTCGATCCGGCGATGGCGGCGATGGCATAAAAGTTAGTACGTTGGAAAATGCCCGGAACCACGCCCATAAAGCCGTCGCGCAACATGCCGCCGCCCACCGCGGTGAAAAAGCCCATCATGATGCACACCGCCGGCGCAAAGCCGTAGACCAGCGCCTTGTCTGCTCCAGTGGCGGCGTAGATGCCGACCGAGATGATGTCGAGCAGGGGAATGAGTTTTTCGGGTTTGTCGACGATTGCCGGGAAAATATAGATGATGGCTGCCGTGGCAATGGAAAGCGGGAGTGCCATCGGCTGGTTGAGGATGTAGACGTTGCCCACCTGTAGCGTCATGTCGCGCAAGAGACCGCCGCCCAGACCGCAGACTACCGCGAGCGCGACGGCGCCCACCAGGTCGAGCTTGTGCTCGCGCGCAACCAGTACACCCGAGATCGATGCAGCGACAACAGCGAACATCTCGAGCCAAAACGGAATAGCGACCATGGCATCTGAGGCATGTGAGGTAATGGTTATAGCGGCGACGACGGGCAAGATGGGGTCCTTTGGGTTGTGGGTTTGGACAATGCCCGTACATAGTACATGGTTGGCGGGCCTGGCGACCCTATTGCTCGGTAAACGGTTGCGACTGGGTGGGGGCGTAGGCACCAAACGTGTACATCAGCCTCCAAAGATGTCGAAAAATGTCGCTTTTGGAGGGTGATGTACACATTTGAGATTCAAGTTGGGATCAAAAGCGATGGGGGCGTGGCTGAATAGGAGGGATGTCCAAATTTTGAGCGGAGCTCAAAATTTATCCGGTCGGCTTACGCCGACCGCGCTGCGCTAAAAACGCGCCACGGGCGCGTTTTCTTTACGCTCCGCGCCCTGGCGGGTTCGAATCCCTCCTCCTCCGCCGTATTTGCTTGTTAGGGACTCAAAACAAAAAAGCTCCCATTCCCGGGAGCTTTCTCAACCAAAATGGCGGAGGAGGAGGGATTCGAACCCTCGTGACCTTATACAGGCCAAACGGTTTTCGAGACCGCCGCATTCAACCACTCTGCCACCCCTCCGCGTGGGGTAAAAACAAAGCAGGCTCGAAGGCCTGCTTTGGAATTAACTGGCGGAGAGTCAGGGATTTGAACCCTGGAGACGCTTTTGACGCCTACACGATTTCCAATCGTGCTCCTTCGGCCACTCGGACAACTCTCCGTTAAATGCGAAAGTTAGTATACACGAGGAATCGTAAGGTGCAAGCCGAAAACTTAGCATTTTTTGATCCACAGTGTCTTGCGCTGTGCCTAAAACGCGCGGCACATGCAGTCTGACCAGCAAAATCATGCTAAGTGAATTGTTCAAAAAAGGGCTTTATAGACCACGATCAAACGAATTTAAAATCTTTTTGGCGATCAATTAGACCACTGGTATGCATTTTGTGACCACAGCCTTGTGCCCGTTGACCTGTGGCTTGGCTCAGCTTGTCCCCACGGCACCGTATCTTGTCCACAGATTCGTCAAGCTTTTGGTCAGCATTTGGTTGGAATGCGCATGAAACGTCGTGCGAGTATGGGCATATGTGGAGGTCATGAGGTTGTAGCTGCATATTCTTGCGGCCTGGGAGGTTGAAAGATATTATTACCAAGTCTTTTCCTGCTTCAGGCGCACCTTCACGACCTGAAGCCACATTTGCCCAGAGGAGGTGACAATATGAAGGCTTATGAACTGCTGTTCTTTGTTGACCCGTCGCTCGACCCCGAGACTCGTCTCGCTGTTATGAAGCGTATCGATACCACGATCGCTGAGGGCGCTGGCAAGGTCGACTCCGTTGACGAGTGGGGCAAGCGCAAGCTCGCCTACGAGATCAACGACCTCACCGATGGTGACTACACCCTCATCAACTTCCACGCAGATCCTACCCAGATCGCCGAGCTTGATCGCGTCCTGCGCATCACCGACGCTGTGGTCCGCCACATGATCGTCCGTCGCGACGACCAGGAGTAAGACTGTCGTTTTGGACTGGGCTTGTGCCCCAAGAGGAAGTAGTGAGTTATGAGCATCAATCGAGTGAACATCACCGGTAACCTCACCCGCGATCCCGAGCTGCGCGCCACCGCCGGCGGAACCCAGGTTCTGTCCTTTGGCGTTGCCGTGAACGATCGTCGCCGCAACGCGCAGACTGGCGAGTGGGAGGACTATCCCAACTTTGTCGACTGCACCATGTTCGGCACCCGCGCCGAGGCCGTGAGCCGTTTCCTGGCAAAGGGAAACAAGGTCGCGATCGAGGGCAAGCTGCGCTACAGCTCTTGGGAGCGCGACGGCCAGCGCCGGAGCAAGCTTGAGGTCATCGTCGATGAGATCGAGTTTATGAGCTCCCGTGGTGGCCAGGGTGGCTACGATCAGGGCGGTTACGCCCCCGCAGCTCCCGCGCCCGCAGCACGTCCTGCCGCACCGGTGGCTACGCCGCCCGCGGTCGACGTCTACGATGAGGACATCCCGTTCTAAGGGTTGTTCACCTATTTTTGAGTGAGAGGCGGCTTCGGTTCGCCGAAGTTGCCAAATGAAAGGTATTTTGACATGGCTAATGATTTTTCTGCACGTCAGCCGCGTCGTAAGTACTGCCAGTTCTGCAAGGAGAACACTGAGTTCATCGACTATAAGGACACTCAGCTTCTCCGTAAGTACATGACCGACCGTGGCAAGATCAAGCCCCGTCGCGTCACTGGCGCTTGCACGCAGCATCAGCATGACATCGCCAACGCCATCAAGCGCGCCCGCGAGATGGCTCTCCTGCCGTATACCGTCCCCGTGGTTTCCTCTCGTGGCAACCGCGACCGCGGCTAAGAAGGGAGACACATCATGAAGGTTATTCTTCTCGATGAGATCAAGGGCAAGGGCGGCGAGGGTGACGTCGTAGAGGTCGCTCAGGGTTACGCTGAGAACTTCCTGTTCCCCAAGAAGCTCGCTGTTGCCGCCACCAAGGGCAACCTCAAGCAGCTTGACGAGCGTCGCAACAACATCGCCAAGCGCGAGGCCGTCCGTCTGGCTACCGCCAACGAGACCAAGGCTGCCTTCGAGGGCAAGACGGTCACCGTTGACGTCAAGGTCGGCGACGAGGGCATCCTCTTTGGTTCCGTTACCGCCGCTATGATCGCTGATGCCATCAAGGCTCAGCTCGGTATGGACATCGACCGTAAGCGCGTCGAGCTCGGTAAGCCCATCAAGGTTGCCGGTGCCCACACCGTTGCCATCTCGCTGTACCGCGAGATCAAGGCCGAGGTTGTCGTTCTCGTCGGCGTTACCGCCGAGGAGCTCGCTGCCGAGGCTGAGGTCGAGGAGGCCGCTGAGGTCGCCGAGGCCGAGACCGCCGAGGTCGAGACTGAGGCTGCTGCCGAGTAGCATTTGCTGCAACGCAACAATCTTGTTCTAAGAAGGGCGCTCTGGGAAACCAGGGTGCCCTTTTGTTTTTTTTGTGCTGAGTGAGTGTCATGGCGAACGTTGCGCCGAAGTCCTATATACAGGACCGTTCATCCGTTTGGTTCGGTGATGATTGGCGGCGCGCGGCGCGTTTTGGGACCATGGCTGATACTATGGATGCTCGCAAGCGATATGAATGAGGATGCTCATGGCATATGACGATAGGGAGACCGGGCTGACGGTTGAGGACCGCGGCTCAAAGTTGGGTCTTCCCCAAAACCAAGATGCAGAGGCCAATGTACTGGCCGCTATGCTGCTATCGCCCGAGGTGGTCGAGGAGGCCCAGGTCGAGCTGCAGCCCGATGACTTCTACCGGCCCATTCATAAGACCATCTATACCGCGATGGTCGATATGTACAACAGCCGCATTCCCATCGACTCCATCTCGCTGATCGATTACCTGCGAAGCATCAACAAGCTCGATGCCGTGGGCGGCGAGGCGTACATTTTGGAGCTGATGGGTCAGACCCTGTCGCTCGTCAACTGGCAGCACCATGCCGCCATCGTTCGCCGCGATTCGATGCTGCGCGAGCTGATCGGCGCCACCAACGAGATCAACGCGCTGGCATATAACGCCCCCACCGACACCAAAGAGGTTGTCGAGCTGGCCGAGAGCAAGCTGCTCAAGGTCACGGCACGCGAGGTCAAGTCGAGCTATAAGACACTGACCGAGTTTATGGTCGAGGCCTATAACGAGGCCGAGGAAGTGTGCCAGGCCGGTGGCCAGGCTGCGGGCGTGCCCACGGGCTTCCCGTCGCTCGACCGCATGCTCATGGGTTTTCGCGAAGGCCAGCTCATCATCATCGGTGCCCGTCCTGCCGTGGGTAAGACGTCGTTCGCTCTGAATCTGGCGCTCAACGCTGCCGCTGCTGGTTATACCGTCGGCTTCTTCTCGCTGGAGATGTCGGGCAAGGAAATTGCCCAGCGTCTGATTTGCGCCTATGCCATGATCTCGATCAGTGATTTCCGCATGGGCCGCATTAGCCCCGAGCAGTGGGCCAATATCAACGAGGCCACGCAGACCTTATCCAAGCTGGATATTCTGATTGACGATACGCCCGGCACCACAGTGACCGAGATTCGCGCCAAGAGCCGCCGTATGCTCCATAACAAGGAGAAGGCCATCATCATCCTGGACTACCTGCAGCTGGTGAGTCCTCCGCCGGGACGCCGCTCCGAGAGCCGTACCGTCGAGGTTTCGGAGATGTCGCGTGGTCTGAAGATCATGGCCAAGGAGCTCAAGATTCCGCTCATCGCGCTGTCGCAGCTGTCACGTCAGGTCGAATCCCGTACCGGCAAGCGCCCGCAGCTTTCCGACCTTCGTGAATCGGGCTCCATCGAGCAGGACGCCGATATCGTTATGTTCTTGGACCGCTCCGCCGACGAGGCCGAAGCCTCGCGCGACGATCGACCCGACGAGGGCGTTACGCGTATCGTCGTGGCCAAGAACCGTTCGGGCCCGATCGGCGACGTCGACCTGATGTTCCTGCCGGCATCCACCAAGTTCTATGAGCTTGATGGGGCACATGCCGAGGAGTAGGACAGGCGCCCGTTGCACGGGTATACTGGGAGTGTTTTGTGCTTCTGCGTGCCGGCGTGGCGCGTAGACAGTCCATGAATGTAAGGAGTAAACATGCCGTCAACCGTTTTGGTCGGTGCCCAGTGGGGCGATGAGGGCAAGGGTAAGATTTGCGACCTGGTCGCCGGCGACTTCGATGCCGTCGTGCGCTACTCGGGCGGCAACAACGCCGGTCACACCATCGTCGTCAACGGCAAGAAGTACGGCCTGCACCAGGTGCCCTCCGGCATCATGTATTCCGACCACGTGTCGGTGATCGGTAACGGCTGCGTCGTCAACCCCAAGGTTGTCCTTGAGGAGATCGATATGTTCGAGGCCGACGGCATCACCACCAAGAACCTCAAGATTAGCGGCAACGCGCATGTCATCATGCCGTACCACATCGATCTGGATGGCGCCTTTGAGCAGAAGCTCGGCAAGAAGAACATCGGTACCACCAAGCGCGGCATCGGTCCGTGCTATCAGGACAAGATGGCCCGCATTGGCCTGCGCATGCAGGACATGCTGGACGAGGCGCTGTTCCGCGACAAGCTGGAGACCGCTCTCGCCCGCGTGAACCCCGAGCTCGAGCTCATCTACAACCTGCCCACCTACACCGTGGACCAGATTTGCGACGAGTACCTGCCGATGGCCGAGCGCCTGCGCCCCTACATCACCGAGACGAGCCTGCTGCTCAACAACATGATCGATGAGGGCAAGGACCTGCTGTTTGAGGGCGCCCAGGCGACGCTGCTCGACATCGACCACGGCACCTATCCGTACGTGACGTCTTCCAACTGCACCGCCGGTGGCGCCATCACTGGCTCCGGCGTGGGTATGAAGAATGTCGACCGCGTGCTGGGCGTCATGAAGGCCTATATCACCCGCGTCGGTTCGGGCCCCATGCCCACCGAGCTTTCCTATGAGTCCGAGGCCGGCCACACGCTGACCGAGGAGGGCTATGAGTACGGTGTGACCACCGGTCGCCGTCGTCGCTGCGGCTGGTTCGACGGCCCCATCGCCAACTACGCCTCGCGCGTCAACGGCCTCACCGACATCGCCATGACCAAGCTCGACGTGCTTTCGGCCTTCGACACCATTAAGGTGTGCGTGGCCTACGACGTCGATGGCGAGCGTTACACGAGCGTGCCCGAGCACCAGGTGCGCTTTGAGCATGCCAAGCCCATCTACGAGGAGCTTCCTGGCTGGAAGTGCGACATCACCGGTTGCCGCAGCTTTGACGAGCTGCCGCAGGAGGCTCAGGACTACGTGGCGTTTATCGAGGATCTGGCACACACCCGCGTGACGTTCATTGGCGTTGGCGCTGGTCGCGAGCAGATCATCAACCGATTCTGGAAGTAATCGGGACTATTTGGTTATTGCGATATACCCCTTTGCAGCCCGGACGGGCGGCCGAGGGGTATATTTGCTTGCAAAGGGCTCGCGCGGAGCGGGCCGTTCATCCATAGAGGAGGCACCCTTGAAGGCGGACACTCAAACCATCGACATCCTGTTGTTGGGCAGCGGCGGCCGTGAGCATGCTTTGGCAGCTAAGCTCGCGGCATCACCGCGCGCCGGCAAGCTCTACATCGCGCCGGGTAACGGCGGCACCGCGAGCTGCGGCGAGAACGTTGTTCTCGACGACTGCGATCCTGCGGCCGTGGCGGCGTTTGCGCAGAGCCACGGATGTGGACTCGTGGTAATTGGCCCCGAGGCTCCGCTCGTGGCGGGCGTGGCCGACGCCGTGCGCGCGGCGGGTATTCCCTGCTTTGGCCCGGGTGCCGAGGGCGCCCAGATGGAGGGCTCCAAGCTGTTCTCCAAGCAGCTCATGGAGCGTGCGGGCATTCCGACGGCAGCCTATGGTTCGTTTACCGACGAGGCTTCGGCTCTCGCCTACGTGCGCGAGCAGGGCGCCCCGCTGGTCGTGAAGGCCGACGGCCTTGCCGCGGGCAAGGGCGTTATCGTGGCGACCGAACTTGAGCAGGCCGAGGAGGCCGTGCGCGAGTGCTTTGGCGGCACCTTTGGCGATGCCGGCAATACCGTGGTCATCGAGGAGATGCTCGTTGGTCCCGAGTGCTCGCTGCTGGCCTTTACCGACGGCAAGACCGTGCGCCCCATGGCCACCTCGCAGGACCACAAGCGTGCGCTCGAGGGCGACAAGGGCCCCAACACCGGTGGCATGGGCGTCTACAGCCCGGTGCCCATCGTGACCGATGAGGAGCACGCCACCATGGTGAAGGTCATGGAGCAGACCGTGGCCGAGCTCGCTGCCGAGGGTATCGACTACCGCGGCTGCCTGTACGGCGGCTTTATGCTCACGCCTGCCGGTCCTAAGGTACTGGAGTTCAATGCCCGCTTTGGTGATCCCGAGACTCAGGTCGTGCTGCCGCGCCTTAAGAATGACCTGGTCGAGGTCATGCTGGCTTGTGCCAACTGCGAGCTCGATCAGATTGAGCTCGACTGGCGTGACGAGTGGGCCGTGGCCGTTGTCCTGACGAGCGCGGGCTATCCCGGCAGCTACGAGAAGGGCAAGGTCATCACCGGTATCGCCGATGCCGAGGCCATGGAGAACGTGACCGTGTACCACGCGGGCACTGCCGTGGTGGACGGCCAGCTCGTGACCAATGGTGGCCGCGTGCTTGCCGTGACCGCTCTGGGCGACACGTTCGAGAACGCTCGCAACCTTGCCTACGAGGCCTGCGAGAAGATTGATTTTGAGGGCAAGACCCTGCGTCACGACATCGGCCTGCGCGCGCTGCGCGGCCGCGACGCCTGGGATGCCTAAAATCCGAGAGGAATGAGACGGATGGACGAGAAGAACGAAGAGCTCGTGGACGCGCAGATCGTCGAAGAGGACAGCCGCATGTATGGGCACGCCGAGGGCGAGCCTGGTGGCGAGGTCGCTGACGAGCCGGCACTGGTGCTGGGCGACGACGACCCGCACGATGCCGAGCTGCACGAGAAGATTCTTTCGGAGGAGTGCGCCTGGAAGGGCAAGATCCTCGACGTCCACCGTCTTGAGGTTGAGCTGCCCAACGGTCACCGCAGCGCCCGCGATATCGTTCGCCATCCGGGTGCGGCGGCCGTTGTGGCACTGACCGAGAGCGGCAAGATCGTACTGGTGCGTCAGTACCGCACCGCCATCGACCGCGTGACGGTCGAGATTCCCGCCGGCAAGCTCGATCCAGGCGAGGACCCGCTCGATTGCGCCAAGCGCGAACTGCATGAGGAGACCGGCTTTAGGGCTGGTCGTATTCGCTTTTTGACGTCGATTGTCACGTCCTGCGGTTTTTGCGATGAGATCATCCACATCTACTTGGCTACCAAGCTCGAGTTTGATGCGCCCAACCCCGATGATGACGAGTTTGTCAACGTGGACCTGGTGCCGCTTCACGAGCTGATCGACGCCGTACTCGACGGCAAGATCGAAGACGCCAAGACCGTCGTGGGCGCCTTGGCCTGCGATAGCATCGCGCACCGACTAGGCGGAGCGGAGCTTTAACGAGCGGGGATGATCCCGCAGGTTTGTGTAAGTCAGCGAAAGTGCTCCATTTGAGACAAGGTGGCCTAAAAGAGGAGGGAAGCGTATGGATATACGCGACCGACGATTGAAGGCCAGATTGTCCAAATGGAGCACTTGCAGCGTCGAGACGAAACGCGGTTTGGTAAAACCGCGTAAGGTGATTATGTTTAAGAGGTTTCTTTCGTATTACAAGCCCCAGATGGGGCTTTTTGTTGCTGATACTGTTTGTGCCCTGGTGCTCGCCGCCATTGACCTGGCGTTTCCCATTATCCTGCGCAATTTGACCGGTGGGCTATTTACTCAGGGTCAGGCTGCCATTATGCAGGCGCTCGGCATGATCGCGGTGGGCTTGGTGCTGATGTATGCCGTCCGCTGCGCCTGCCGCTACTTTGTGAGCTATTGGGGTCACGTGATGGGCGCGCGTATGGAGTCCAAGATGCGCGAGGACCTGTTCGACCAGTATGAGCGCTTTAGCTTTGCGTACTTCGACCGCAACAGCTCGGGCGACATGATGAGCCGCGTGGTCAACGACCTGTTCGATATCTGCGAGGCGGCGCATCACGTGCCCGAGTGGATCATCATCTGCGGCATCGAGATCATCGGCTCGTTTGTGATCCTCTTTACCATCGCCCCGGTCCTGGCGCTCGCCATGGCCGTGGTGACGGCGGCGTTTGCGGTCATCATGTTTTGGCAAAACATGCGTATGCGCGAGGTCTTTAGCGACAACCGCAAAAAGATCAGCGGCATCAATGCGCAGCTGCAGGATTCGCTGGCGGGCATGCGCGTGGTCAAGAGCTTTGCCAATGAGGAGACCGAACGTTTCAAGTTCCGCGCCTCCAACAATCGCTATCTTTCGTCCAAGGAGAACATGTATCACGCCATGGGCGTCTATACCGCGACGTATGGCCTGCTCTCGGGTGTGCTCTATGTGATCGTGGTGCTGCTGGGCGGCTGGCTGGTCGCCAAGGGACAGCTGCAGGCGGTCGATATGGCGACCTTTGCACTCTATATTTCGCTGTTCTGCACGCCGCTCGAGACACTCGTTAATTCGGCCGAAACGTATCAGAAGGCTATCGCCGGCTTTAAGCGTATGGACGAGGTGCTCTCGACGGCGCCGGATATCCAGGACAAGCCGGGCGCTACGGATCTGCAGGTGACTGCCGGCGCCGTGGAGTATCACGACGTGTGCTTTAACTACGAGGATGTTGAGCTGGGCGCTGTCTCTTATACACATCTGACGCTGCCGACGATCTTACGCGTGTAGATC
>URVF01000038.1 GCA_900551185.1 uncultured Collinsella sp.
GCCTAGTCTCGTGGGCTCGGAGATGTGTATAAGAGACAGCTGGCGGGTGGCGCTGTTCCGGTCCCCGCGCTGAGCTTGAGCCATGCGAGCTTCTCCTTTGGCGCGGGCGCGGCAAATGCCGTCAACGATGTGACCCTGGAGCTCCCGCTGGGCAAGACGCTTGGCATTATCGGCGGTACGGGTAGCGGCAAGTCCACGCTCGTCTCGCTTATCCCGCGCCTGTACGATGCGAGCGCCGGCAGCGTGAGTGTGATGGGCGCCGACGTGCGCACCTGGCCGCTCGACCAGCTGCGCCGTGTGGTCGCGACCGTTCCACAGCGTGCGTCGCTGGTGAGCGGCACCATCCGCAGCAACCTGACCTGGCGCGACGAGGCTGCGACCGACGAGGATCTCTGGGCGGCGCTCGACATGGCGCAGGCGAGCGAGTTCGTGCGCAACAAGCCGCAGGGGCTCGATACCCCGGTCGAGGCGGGCGGTAAGAACTTCAGCGGTGGCCAACGCCAGCGCCTGACCATCGCGCGCGCCCTGGTGGGCTCGCCTCAGATATTGATCATGGACGATTCTGCCTCGGCGCTCGACTTTAAGACCGACGCGGCGCTTCGCCATGCCATCCGCGAGCGCAGTGTGCGCGGTGCCGCCGCGGGCGGGCTACCGCTCACGACCGTCATCGTGAGCCAACGTGTCTCGACCGTGCGCGACGCCGATATGATCTGCGTACTTGACCACGGTTCGGTCGCGGGCCTGGGCGCGCACGATGAGCTCTACACGACCTGCCAGCTCTACCGCGAGATTTGCCAGTCGCAGCTTCGCCGCGAGGAGCTCGAGGGTCAGCAGGGGAGCACGACGCCCGCATCCGCTCCGACCGCCCCCGCATCCGTCTGCGCAAAGGAGGGCTGCTAAATGAATCCGTACACTTCCTCCGGTTCGGTCGCCACGATGACGGCCAACGTGTCCGGTAACGATAACCTCAACGACCTGGGCGACGGTCCGCGCCAGCCCGGCGATCCCGAGCGCTATCCCGTGGGTGCGGTGACCCGCCGCCTGCTGGGCTATGTTCGCCCGCATCGCATTTCGTTTGTAGCGTCGTTTGTGAGTGCCGCCGTCTCGGTGATCTTGCAACTCTATACGCCCATTCTCATCGGCGAGGGCATCGACCTTATCGTCGCCGCCGGGCAGGTGGACTTCGACGCGCTGCTGCCGCTTGTTACCAAACTCGCGCTCGTCGTGGTGGGGGCCGCGGCCTTCCAGTGGCTACAGGGCTATTGCGTTAACCGCCTGTCCTACGAAACGGTGCGCGACATGCGCGTGGAGGCGAGCGATAAGCTCAGCCGTATGCCGCTCAGCTTTATCGACAGCCATGCCCACGGCGACCTTATGAGCCGCGTAGTCAACGACGTCGATCAGGTGGGCGACGGTCTGCTGCAGGGCTTTACGCAGCTCTTCACCGGTGTTATCACCATCGTGGGCACGCTCGCGTTTATGCTCTCCATTAACCTGACCATGACGCTCGTGGTGGTACTCGTCACGCCGCTTTCCATTTTTGCAGCTGGTGCTATTGCCAAGCTTTCCAACAAAAGCTTTACGGCACAGCAGCGTATTCAAGGGCAGCTCGGCGGTCATATCGAGGAGTACGTAGGCGAGCAAAAGCTTGTCGACGCCTTTGCCTATGGTCCCAACGCTCAGCAGCGCTTCGATGCCCTCAATGCCGAGCTCTACACCGCGGGCGAGCGCGCGCAGTTTATGGGTTCGCTTTCCAATCCCGGTACGCGCTTTATCAATAACATCATCTATGCCGTGGTCGCTGTGATCGGCTGCGTGGGCGTGATCACGGGCGTGCCCGCGGCGCTTACGGTGGGCGGCGTGCAGATCTTCCTGTCCTATGCCAACCAGTACACCAAGCCGTTCAACGAGGTCACCAACGTCATTACGCAGATCCAGACCGCGTACGCCTCGGCGCGCCGCATGTTTGCGCTGCTCGATGCGCGCGAGCAGGAGCCCGACGCGTCGGACGCTGTAGAGCTTACCGCCCCGCAGGGTGAGGTGACTTTTGAACACGTGGACTTTAGCTACGTGCCCGACCGCAAACTGCTGCAGGATATCTGCATCGAGGCTAAGCCCGGCATGCGCTTTGCCCTGGTCGGCCCCACGGGCTGCGGCAAGACGACGCTCATCAACTTGCTGCTGCGGTTTTACGATATCGATGCCGGACGCATCATGGTCGATGGCCGGTCTTCGCGTGACTACACGCGCGCAAGCCTGCGCCGTGCCTTTGGCATGGTGCTGCAGGACACTTGGCTGTTCGAGGGCACGGTGGCGGAAAACATCGCCTACGGCTGTCCTGACGCCACGCGCGAGCAGGTTATCGAAGCTGCCAAGCGCGCGCATGCGCACAAGTTTATCGTGCAGCTGCCAGGCGGCTACGATACGGTCATCGGCGAGGACGGCGGCACGTTTAGCCAGGGTCAAAAACAGCTGCTGTGCATCGCGCGCGTCATGCTTACCGATCCGGCGATTCTGCTGCTGGACGAGGCAACGTCGAGCATCGATACGCGTACCGAGCTGCAGGTGCAGGCGGCATTCGACGAGCTCATGGCCGGTCGCACAAGCTTTGTCGTGGCGCACCGCCTGAGCACCATCCGCAACGCCGACTGCATTCTGGTGATGCGCGACGGCCAGATTATCGAGCGCGGCACGCACGACGAGCTGCTGGCGGCAGACGGCTTCTATGCCGAGCTCTACCGCAGCCAGTTTGCCCAGTAGGGGCTACCGATTAGCGGCAGATGGTTTACATCTGCGTTGTTAGTACTAAGATATTCATCTAATAAATTGCATTAGTGGCTTTAGTTTTGGGGGAAACGAGGCAACGTGACTATGACGTGCTCTCTGGTGGTTAACAGCAAGAGCGGTAATACCAGGATGGTTTCGGGCGCGATCAAGCGCGCTCTGCAGGCTGCGGGCGTTGAGTTTGTCCATGCCGCGGCGTTGAGCGACGATGCGGATGCAGATCAGGTTGCGCTCGAGGCGCAGGGCGCCTGCGCGGCCGACACAGTGCTCGTCGGTTTTTGGTGCGACAAGGGCGCGTGCACGCCTTCGGTCGCGGCGTTGCTCTCCGCCTTGCACGGCAAGCGCGTCTTTCTGTTTGGCACCTGCGGTTTTGGGGCCGACCAGAGCTATTATCAGCAGATTATCGATCGTGTGACCTCCAATTTGGCTGAGGATGCCGAGCTTGCGGGTTGGGCGATGTGCCAGGGCAAGATGGGCCCCGCGGTCAAGCAGCGCTACGAGGCCATGCTCGAGCAAGATCCCGACAATGTCCGCTTTAAGATGCTGCTCGATAACTGGGTCGCCGCAAAGGATCACCCCACCAAGGAAGATCTGGACAACATGGCTGCAGCCGCCAAAAAGGCCGTGCTGGGGGAGTAGCTCCCATCGCTGACGGCGGTCGGTCCATCTTTCTAAATGAAACGTCCTCCCGGGCGTCGGGGCACGAAGTTCCCTGCTCTACAGTCCTGCGCAAGACGAAGGCCACATTAAGTGGCCTTCTTTGCGTGCGGAACTCGCGATAAACCTTATATCCGGCCCCTCCGTCCGGGGACCGCGCCGTACCAGCTACAGCGTCATGTTCGGGTCGGCGTCGACGTCGAACGGCGAGATTTCACCTCGGTCGAATTTACGGCGAGCGACCTCCGCGATCATGGCGGCGTTATCGGTACAGGCAGACAAGGGCGGCACCGTTACGCGAATCCCCTGACGTCCAAGCTTCTTGATCATCATCTCGCGCAGATGCGGGTTGGCCGAGACGCCGCCGCCGATGCAGTATTCCTTACATCCGGTAGCGTGCAATGCGTTTTTGGCCTTCTTGTACTGCACGTCAAAGACAGCTGCCTCAAACGAAGCTGCCAGATCGGGCAGGTGAATCGTGCGCCCGGCCTTGGTCTCCTGCTCGATGTAGAGCGTCACGGCCGTTTTAAGACCCGAAAGCGAGAAACGATAGTCTCCCCTGCTGTTAAGCGCACGGGGGAAATCGATCGCGCGGGGATTGCCCGTCTCGGCCAGCTTGGAAATGATGGGGCCACCGGGATAGCCCAGGCCCAACGCCTTGGCCACCTTGTCGAAGGCCTCGCCCACGGCGTCGTCGAGCGTCTCACCGAGCACCTCGTAGTCGCCCCATGCCTTTACGTGCACGAGCATGGTGTGCCCGCCCGAGACAAGCGTAAAGATAAACGGAGGCTTGAGGTCGGGCTGCGCCAGCAAGTTGGCAAACAGGTGCCCCTCCAGATGGTTGACGCATACGAGCGGCTTACCGGCAGCGTAGGCAAAGCCTTTGGCAAAGGCAACGCCCACCACGAGGGCGCCCACCAGGCCCGGACCCTGTGTCACGCCCACGGCGGCAAGCTCGCTGGGGGCAATGGCTCCACCCTCAAGACCAAGCGATGCTGCGGCATCCTCGAGCGCCGCATCCACGACACTCACAATCACCTCAACGTGTTTGCGCGAGGCGATCTCGGGCACCACGCCGCCAAAGCGGGCATGAAAATCAATCTGTGTCGACACCTGGTTGGCCAGCATATTGCCATCCGCATCGATAATCGCCACGGCCGTCTCGTCGCAGGAACTCTCGATAGCGAGCACTAGGCGGCGGCGCTCAATTTCGGCACGCTCCCCCTCGGAGCGCCCAGGCGCAGGCAGCGGCCATACGCGCTGCTCTGCCGCCGTCGGCTCGGGCGAAGCATTGTCGACCGGAAGCACCAGGGGCAGCGGCGCCGTCATGACGATGGCATCCTTGCCGACACCGTAGTAGCCGCGGCGACGGCCAGCCTCGGTAAAGCCCAGAGCGTTATAAAGCGCGATCGCCCCCTCGTTACCGTCCTCGACCTCGAGCGAAGCCGTGGTGCAGCCGAGCATCTGGGCATCATAGCTCACGTGCGACAGCAGCTTGCGGGCAATGCCCTCGCGGCGATGTGCCGGGTCGACGGCGACATCCAGAATCTGCACATCACCGTCCACGACCATACCGCCGGCAAGGCCCAGCAGCTTGCCGTCGTCGTGTGCCACCCACCAACTACGCGGCGCAGCAACGTCCTCGCCCAGTTCGGACAGGAACATGCCCGGCGTCCACGCCTCGTGTCCGACACCTTCAAAGCAGGCAGCCTCCAGCGCGCTCGTGCCCTCGGCATCCACCGCGCCCATGGGACGGAACTGCAGATGACGACCGGCGAGCTCATCGGCAACACCCGTAATTTCGCTCTGCGCACTCTCGGCAAGACCAAGACGCTTGCGCTCGTTTTCCTCGGCATCCGAAAGGCGCGTGTAAATCGGCAAGACGCGGGCCGGATCGCCGTCACCCGCAGCGTGCGCGAGCAGCAAGCCCTCGCCCGAAGGCCACCACAGGTCGCGCTCCACGCAGCGGGCGGTCTCGTCCTCACCCAGCAGCCTGCCATAGCGCACGAGACCGTCACCGGTCAGCTGAACCTGGTCCCAGTCCGCTGCTTGGCGCCACTCATCGAGCGCCACGGCGGCCTTGACCACGTGTTCGCGCTCAAATTGACGCTCGGGACCCTCATCAACCAGCATATACAGCGCCGGATATACCTCACCGCGCATAGCATCGGCCAAGATACCAAGCTTGCCGCGCACGCCAGCCTTCCACGCCGTCCAAGCGCAAGCGTCGAGCGTCGACACGCCCAGCAGCGGAACATTGGCACCACGCGCGAGGCCCTTGGCAGTGGAGATGCCGATGCGCACACCCGTAAAGGACCCCGGGCCGCGGCCGACCACATAGCAACCAACATCGCTGCGATCCAGACCGGCTTGAGCCAGCACGCCATCAACGGTATTCACGAGCTCAACGTTGGCGTGACGGCGACACATGTGGTCGCCACTCACGAGCTTCGTCTCGCCCGTCTGCCCATCAATCCAGCTTGCCGCGCAGGCAAGCATGTCGGTCGAAGTATCGAGCGCCACCACCAGCGCGTTGTCGTTATGCAAGCTCATCTTGTACAGCCTTATCAATCAAATGGGAAAGCTCCATTGCGCGGTCACCGTGCGCCTCGAGCGTTATCGTTCGCACATCACTGTCGCCCTCATCACGCTTGAGCGTCACCGAAAGATACTCATCCGTCAGCTCGTCTTGGAATTGTTCGCCCCATTCCAGCAGGCAAGCACCCTCATAGCCCAGCACATCGAAAATGCCCGTATCCTCGAGCTCGTAGGCATGCTCCAGGCGGTATAGATCAAAGTGAAACAGCGGAATACGGCCTTGATCGTGAACGGCCATGAGCGCAAACGTAGGGCTCGTAACCATATGCCCATCGCCCAGCCCGCGCGAGACGCCCTTGGTAAAGTGAGTTTTGCCCACCCCCAGGCCACCGGTCAGGATGAGCACATCGCCGTCCTCAAGGCACGGTGCAATTAACTCGCCAAAGTACTCCGTATCGGCAGCGCAAGTCGTTTTGTAAGTACCTACCCCCAGGCGCTCCAGGGACATATATGCTCCTTATTATTCCGAGGCGTCCTCTGGTGCGGGATGTCGCTCCAGATAATCGCCCAGCATCTTAAAGTCTTCCTCCAGCAGTTCCTGCCACGCCGGATTGCGTAGCGCTGCTGCCGGATGGAACGTGGGCATTACTACAAAATGCCCCATCTGGTGGAACCTGCCGCGCAGCTTAGTAATGCCAATCTCGGTCTTAAGCACAAAGTGCGTCGCGGGGTTGCCGAGCGTCACGATAATATCGGGCCAGATGCTTCGAATCTGCTCACGCAAAAACGGCGAGCAAGCCAGCACTTCCTCGGGACGTGGATTGCGGTTTCCCGGCGGGCGGCACTTAAGCACGTTGGCAATGTAGACGTCTTCGCGTTTGAGTCCCGCCAGCGACAAAATGCCGTTGAGGTCCTCGCCTGCCGCCCCCACAAAGGGCTCGCCCTGCAAATCCTCATTGCGGCCCGGCGCCTCGCCAATAAACATCACACGAGCGCAGGGGTTTCCCACGCCAAACACGATATTGTGACGCGACTGGTAGAGCTGGCAGAGGTGACAATCGCCCAGAACGGCCTCAATTTCCTCGAGTGCGACCTCACGTGGTGCCTGATGGGTATGGCCGGGGATGTGCATGACGCCCATAGCGGCTCCTACACGTAGACCTTGTCGAGACGCATGCCAAAGCCGCAGGCGACCTCGTAGTTAATCGTTCCGCGCAGTCGGGCCATCTCGTCCATAGTGATCTCGGCATCGCCATCGCGGCCGACAATAATCATCTCGTCACCATACTCGGCCTCGGGAATCTCGTGTGCCGGGTTGGACTGAATGGCGACCATAAACTGGTCCATGCAGATATTGCCAACCTGATGCACGCGCTCGCCGCGATACAGCACATCCATACGATTGGAAAGCGTACGCGATAGGCCATCGGCATAACCGATCGGCAGCGTGCAGATCTGAACGCGCGTACGCGGTACGCGGTAGGTAAAACCGTAGCCCACGCCCTCACCCATCGCAGGGTGTGCCACGCGCGTCACACGCGCATGGACGCTCATAACGGGATCAAGCTGCATCACGCGGCCACTCAGCTCGCACGGCTGCATGCCATACAAGCCAACGCCGGCGCGAATCATATCAAAATGCATCGAAGGGTCGAGCATCGAGGACGGCGTGTTGGCGCAGTGCACGATACCGCACTCAAAGCCCGCATCCTTAATGGCCTGAACGGCCTCGGTAAAGCGCTGACACTGCAGTTTGTAGTCCCAGCCCGAAGGTTCATCGGCCGTGGCGAAGTGCGTAAATACGCCGTCGCACTGAATACCGCGATGGAAATTAATACCGCGGACAAAGTCAAGCACCTGCGTGTAGTGAACGCCGATACGATTCATGCCCGTCTCGATGGCGAGATGATACTTGCCCACTTTGCCCGCCGCGACGGCACATTCGCCATACGCAAGAGCAAAGTCAGACGTATAGACCGAGGGCATGATATCAAACTCGAGCAACGTCGGAATGGCCTCGATAGGCGGCTCGCTTAGGATGAGGATGGGTTTCGTAATCCCGCCCTGTCGGAGCTCAACGCCCTCGTTAACCGTCGCCACGGCAAACATGTCGGCACCGGCCGAATACATGATCTTGGCGCACTCAACAGCTCCATGACCATAAGCATCGGCCTTAACCACGCAGCACAGGCGCTGACGTGGATTCAGTAAATTCTTATAGGCCCTCGTGTTGCGACGGAGCGCCCCGCGGTCGATCTCGACCCAGGACCAGCGCGTCAAATCGGCTTTATTCATGATTAGTCATCCGACCCTTCGTCCATGATTCCCAGATCTTCGAGCGCATCCTTTGCCGCCAGTTCCATGGCAGGACCGATCAAGTCGATAAGATCGGTCGCGATGACGCTCTTCTCACCATACTCCGTCGCCGCGGCAAAACCGGCGTAGCTGTGAAGTGCGACGGCGTACGAATACAGCAACTCCCAACGATCCATCTCGTCGCGCATGGTGGCAAGCGTGCCGGCCAAAATACCCGCGAGAACATCACCCGAACCGGCAGTTGCCAGAGAAGCCGGACCCGAGAGCGGCAGCAGCACACGCTCAACGCCACAGATAGCCGTCGTCGGCCCCTTGGCAATGACAACCAGGTTGTCGGAGCCTGCAGCCCAGACGACCTTCTGCGCGGCCGCAATCGCGGTACCAAGGTCGTTCACCTCGTCACCGGCAACCAGACGCGAAAGCTCACGATAGTGCGGCGTCATAACCAACGGCTGCTCGCGACGATACATCTCGGGGTTACTATCAATACCGTCAATGGCAATCTTAGCAAGGCAGTTGAGTGCATCGGCATCCAAAATAAGCGGTACATCAAGCTCGAGCAAGCCCGAAACCACCTGCATAGCGCCGGCAGACGTCGTCATACCGGGACCGCACAGTACGCAGCTGTACTTCTTTGCAATCTCGCACACCGTCATGCGCGCAGCGGCGCCAAAGGAGCCGCGGGAATCAGACGGAATAGCAAAGACGGGAATCGAAGGAAGTGCAATGCGAATAAGATTAGCGCAGGCGTCAGGAGCCGCGACTGCCACGTAACCAGCACCCGCGCGAGCTGCAGACTTGGCCGCCATAATGGCAGCACCAGGATATTGTGCAGATCCGGCGACAATAAGCACAGAGCCACGGGAATACTTATCGATATTCGTAGGTAGTGGAGCAAAGTAATCAACTAAGTCACCGGGCTCGACAATCTCAGCGGCGTGGTCGACATCATCGATAACCTCGTCAAGACGGTCGTAAAGATTGCCGCAGATCAAATCGCCAGCATACTCAGGGCCATCAGCGCTATACAGACCAATCTTGGGCGCAATCATCGTCACCGTATGCTCGGCACGAATGCAGTCGTCATCAACAACGCCCGTCTCGGCATTCAGGCCCGAGGGGACATCAATGGATACGACACAATCGGCGCATTCATTGACCGTAGGAATCCAGATGGAGAACGGCGCACGCAGATTCCCGTGAAAACCGGTACCAAAAATGGCATCGACAACAACATCGGCCTTATCGATCAAAACCTCGAGTTCGTCACGCGAAGGGCCGACGCAAACGTGCACATCGCGGCCGGCAGTACGACGAGCAACATGACGTGCCAGAGCAGCAGGAATCTCATCCGGTTCAACCGGAGAAACGATATCCACGTCCACACCCTTATGGCTCAGGATATCGGCGGCAACCCAACCGTCGCCGCCATTATTACCAAAACCGACCAGAACGAGAACCCGATCGGGATTGAGCTTCAAGACCTCGTTGGCGGCAAACTCACCCGCTAGCTCCATAAGCTCGGCCTTCGAAGTCCCTTCGCGTTCGATGATATCCTCGAGACGAACGACTTCTTCGGTACTCAAAACCGGTTTCATCTATGCTCCTAGCGTATCTTGCGAAGCATCGCCCAGGTGCTCCGTCAATGCTGAATTCTGCAGCTGCTCAAGCTCATCTAAAACAGAGCGAGCCTCTTTAAATGTCTGCGCAACGCGTTTCTTGGTGCTCACCTTTTCATCTTTTGGCTTAGGCCGAGCATCTTCGGTAATCGCGATGGCATTCGCAACGGCCAAGTCTCCCGTAAGCGTAATGGAAAGAGCGACCTCAACAACACCCAGTTCTTGAGCGATCTCGAGAGCACGGCCCGAAAGCAGCGCCTTCGGTTTGCCGAGTTTATCACGCGTTACCGAAACATCCTTGCGACCCACGCCTTGACTAAAACCCGTGCCGAGAGCTTTAAGCACCGCCTCGCGCGAAGCAAAGCGGCTCGCATAGTGAGCGGCGGGGCGCGATGACGCATCGCAATACGCACGCTCTTCTTCGGTAAACACACGCCGAGCAAACGACGGCGTCTTTTCAAGAATTGATTTCATGCGGGAAATCTCGACGATATCAACGCCGATACCAGCTTCAGCCATGTTCACCTCCATATCGCACAGACTAAGTTATTGTAGCCCGTTCACAGAAGATGCGACAAACGAGGGTTATAAAACACAGCTACTATGTGAGACAAAAGCCCGTAAACGCAAAAAGGGGGAGGCCGCGAGGCCTCCCCCTTCTCAGTTCAAGCGTACG
>URVF01000039.1 GCA_900551185.1 uncultured Collinsella sp.
TGTATAAGAGACAGGTCGAGACGCTGCCGTTTGCGGGCGTTCTGATGGATAGCGGCACGCAGCCGGAAGAGTCGGCAGAGTCTGCCGCCGCTCGCTTGGTCTTTGCCTGGCAGCTGATGGACCAGGACCCGCACGACGAGCTCGACCTGTCCGATGCGACTGTTGTGCTCGACGAGATCTGCCGTGTGGGCGATATCGAGCGGACTCGGTCGCTCATGCAGCGCGCCGGCCGCATCGTCTGTCGCAATCTGGGACAGGTGGCGATAGCTCGCGAACTGCGCGTCGCGTTTGACGTGGCGGCGCCGGTGTTCTGCGCGAACCGGGCAACGCTCGCCTGGTTGCGAGGACTTGGGACGCAGCGCGTGTATTTGCCTACCGAACTTGTCGCTCACGATGCAAAACGCGTTGCCGAGCTTGCCGCCTGTCCTGGCGTCCTGGGCCCCGTCGATACCGACCGTCCCGAGCTCATGGTGTGCGAGCACTGCCTGCTGACCGCTGAGGGCGTCTGCGCCACCGATGCGACGGGGCGGGTCTGTTGCCGCGACTGCTTGCGTCGCCGGCAGGCTCGCTATCTGGTCGAGCGTGACGGTACACGTCTGCCAGTTGCCATCGACGCATGCGGCAGGACGAGGATTTTCCTGTCGTAGGTGCTGCGTCGCGTCAGTTTGTTATCATATGAGAGTTTATGGACTTCCAGCACCGCCGTTTTCGGCGAGGGTGCTATAGCAAAAGGAGGATACCCAATGCTGTCTGTTGACGAGCAAATGCGTATCATCACCTCGGGCGCTGCGAAGATCGTCCCCGAGGCCGACCTTCGCAAGAAGCTTGAGAAGGGCGAGCCCCTCAACATCAAGCTCGGCGTCGATCCCACCAGCCCCGACCTGCACCTGGGCCACGCCGTGCCGCTGCGCAAGATGCGTCAGTTCCAGGACCTGGGCCACAACGTCACCCTCATCATCGGCAACGGTACCGCACTGATCGGCGACCCCTCGGGCAAGAATTCCACCCGTCCGCAGCTTTCGCAGGAGCAGATTGAGGCCAATGCCGAGACCTACGTGAGCCAGGCCATGAAGATCCTGGATCCCGAGAAGACCACCATCGTGCACAACGGCGACTGGATCTTGTCGATGGATCTGGCCGGTCTGCTGCAGGTGTGCTCCAAGTTCACCGTCGCCCGCATTCTTGAGCGTGATGACTTTACCAAGCGCTACCAGTCCCAGACGCCGATCGCCCTGCACGAGTTCCTGTATCCCGTGATGCAGGCATACGATTCGGTCATGATTAAGGCTGACGTGGAGATGGGCGGCACCGACCAGCTTTTCAACCTGCTCGCCGGCCGTGAGCTCATGGAGAAGATGGGCATGGAGCCGCAGATCGCGCTCACCATGCCGCTGCTCGAGGGCACCGATGGCGTACGTAAGATGTCCAAGTCCTATGGCAACTACATCGGTCTGACCGACGCTCCCAAGGATATGTTCGGCAAGACCATGTCCATCCCCGACGAGATGATCGGCAAGTACTACCGCCTGGCGAGCTCGCTCACCCCGGCCGAGGTCGACAAGATCGACGCTGCTCTGGCCGACGGCTCTGCCGACCCCTACGAGCTCAAGCGCGCTCTGGGTCGCGACCTGTGCGACACCTACCACGGCGTCGGTGCCGGCGACGAGGCTCAGGCCGAGTTCGACCGCGTGTTCAAGGAGGGCCAGCTTGCCGACTTCCCCGAGAAGCACGTTGAGCTGACCGTCAACGACGAGGGCCAGATCTACCTCGCAGGCCTGCTTAAGGACCTGGGCCTTTCGGCGAGCGCCGGCCAGGCCCGTCGCGACATTGACGGTGGCGGCGTCAAGATCAACGGCAAGGCGGTGGCTCCCAAGAGCTATAACATCGATCCCAGCGCCCTCAAGCTGGGCGACACCCTCTCCGTAGGCAAGCGCAAGGGCTTTAAGTTGGTCTAACGAGCGAGTTGACCTCACAAGTGCAATAAGGCCGCAGCCGGGAATCCCGACTGCGGCCTTTTTTGGCACTTGGGGACGTTCCTTTTGTGCCGGCACTTTGGGACACTCCTTGTCATTGGTGCAAAGCAACCTCTCCTCATTGCACCAAGTGGCGTGTGCCGTTAAGCGGAGAGGCGTATTGTTGACCCATCGTTTGGGCATACAATGGCTATTGGTCTGCTGCGGTGAAGGTCTGTCCGCTCCGCAGCTTTTTTCTACGGTTAAAGGAGTATGTATGTCCGTTGAGGTCATGAGGTCTGTGATCGAGGCCGCCGAGGGCCGCGTGCCCGTCGACACGCTGTTTATCAATGCGCAGATTGTCGACGTGTATGGCCAGCGTGTGGCGCCCGGCAGCGTTGCCGTCAAGGACGGTGTGATCGTCGGCGTGCTCTACGATGGTCGCGACGATGCCGCCGGCACCTACGAGGCTGCCGAGGTCATTGACTGCCAGGGCCGCTATCTCGCCCCCGGCTTTATCGACGGACATCTGCACATTGAGTCCTCGAACATCCGTCCCGCCGAGTATGCGCGCATGGCGGCGACGCGCGGTACCACCACCGCCATTGCCGACAGCCACGAGATCGCCAACGTGGCGGGGCTCGACGGCCTGCGCTTTATGATCGAGGACGGTCGCCGCGCGCCCATTTCCATCAAGTACATGATGCCCTCATGCGTGCCCGCGCTGCCCGATGAGCAAGCGGGCGCTGTGATTACCGCTGCTGACATGCAGGCGTTTTTTGCCGAGCATCCGGGCGACGTTTTTGGCCTGGGCGAGATGATGAACCTGCCGGGCGTCTTTATGGCCGATCCCGAGACCTGCGCTCGCATCGATGCTGCCAACCAGACGCCGTCCAAGCAGGTCGACGGCCATGCGCCGCTCGTTGCCGGCAAGGACCTCAATGCCTATGCCGCGGCGGGTATTATTGCCGACCACGAGTCGACGATTCCCGAGGAGGCGCTCGACAAGCTGTCTCGCGGCATGTACGTGATGCTGCGCGAGGGTACGTGCAGCCATGATCTGGTCAACCTGTCGCCGATGCTGCTGGAGAATCCCGCGCGCGCCCGCCGCTGCTGCTTTGCGACTGACGACTGCGCTCCTTCCGATGCGCTTGCAACCGGCATGATCGACAATGCCTGCCGCGTGGCGATTGAGGCCGGTATCGACCCCGTGGTCGCTATCTCTATGGCGTCCCTCTCCACGGCCGAGGCGTTTGGCCTGGATCACGGCTGCCGCGACCCGCACGAGCTCCGCGGTGCGATTGCCCCGGGCAAGCGTGCCGACCTGCTGGTGCTCAATGACCTGACGTTTGCCACGGCTCCGCATCGTGTATATGCCGCCGGTGCCCTGGTGGCGCAGGACGGCACCTTTGTGGGCGAGATCGCACCCGAGATGGCCGAGGTTGCGGCCCTTGCCGATGAGCTGCGCGCCTCCGTTAAGCTGCCGAAGCTTTCGCTCGACGTATTCGACTATGCCTTTAAGCCGGGCGAGGCCGTGATTGACGTGGTGCCGGGCAAGGCCATCACGGGCATGGTTCGTCCCGAGAGCGCCGAGGGCCTGCGCCGTATTATGCTGATCGAGCGCCACGGCCGCGGCGTGTCGCTGCAGGCCGAGGGCGCCGACGGCGACGGCCCCGCTGGCCTGGGCCTGGTCGGCAAGCATATCGGTCGCGGCTGGGTGCGCGGTTTCACCATCACGGGTGGCGCCATTGCCTCCACGATCGGCCACGACTCGCACAACGTGTGCGTGGTGGGCGACAACGCCGCCGATATGATGGCCGCCGTTGATGCCGTGGGCCAGGGCGGTCACGTGCTGGTGCGCAACGGCGAGGTCGTGGCGCGCATTCCGCTGGCGCTCGGTGGCCTGATGAGCGAGGGCACGGCCGAGGATGTCGCCGCGCAGCACGACGACTTTATGGTCAAGGCGCGTGCCATGGGCATCGAGCCGCCGCTCGACCCCATCATGGGTATCATTTTCCTGCCCCTGCCGGTGATCCCGACGCTCCGCATCCGCCCCGAGGGCATGTTCGACGTCACGACCTTCACCTACGCCGACTAGTCATCGGGGACGTTCTTAAACGACTAGTCGTCGGGGTGGCGTGTCGCCTGACGCCGCGACCGTGAGACCTCTGGCATGTGTGAGCTATTTGCTAGGTCCTTGTAACGTTTACGCCCGCAGAGTCTTATTTGAGCTCCCTTTGGGTACGTTGGAATTGGATATACGTCCGATTCCATCAAGCCCGAAGGGAGCTTTTCTATGTTTAAACTGATTGCATCCGATATGGACGGCACGTTGCTTGACGAAAACGGCCAGGTGCCTCCCGAGACCTACGAACTGATTCTGGCGCTACACGAGCATGGCGTGCATTTCGCCGCATCGTCAGGCCGTCGTTACGACCGCCTGTGCGAGTTCTTTGCACCTGTTCGCGACAAGATGGACTTTGTCGCCGCTAACGGCGCCCAGGTCTACGCCGACGGTAAGATGGTAGACCGCGAGGTGTATTCGCACCTGGCGATTCGAAGGCTCGCCCAGGCCGTCGCGACGTTTCCCAATCTGCATCTTGCACTTTTTGACCGAACCAAGTCCTTCTTGCTCGATGACGAGTGCAAGTTCGTGCGTGAGGTCGATAAGGACCTTCCCAATGCCGAGCGCATTTGGGAGCTGCCCGATCCCAGCGTAAATATCATCAAGGCGAGTATCTTTTGCGATGACTGTGCCGTTATGGACAGTGCCTACGTACTGCAGCGCGAGCTTGGCCAGCTCTTTACCTTTGCGCCTTCTGGAAACGCATGGATCGATGCCATGCAGCCCGGTGTGTCGAAAGCCTCGGGAATCGAGCAGCTCATGGAGCACTATGGCGTCGAACGCGACGAGGTCATGGCGTTTGGCGACTCGATGAACGACTACGAGATCATTCGCTTTGTCGGCACGGGCTGCGCGATGGAAAATGCGCGCCCCGCGCTCAAGGCGGTGGCCGATCGCGTGGTGGGTTGTAACCGTGACCACGCCGTCCAACGTGAGCTCCGTCGCGTGCTGGAGAGTTTCTCCTAATCCGGCAGATGGGGACGTTCTTTTTCTGCCGGCAGTGGGGGACAGTCCTTGCAGCTTTTCGCGAAGAGTGTCCCCAACAGCCAGTCGTTTAAGAACGTCCCCAACGACTAGGCGAGGGCGGCCATGATGGTGCGGGCGACGCCGTCATGGTCGTTGTCGTATTCGGTGATGGCGTCGGCGGCGTCGCGGTCCTCGGGCTCGGCGTTGATCATGGCCATGCCATGGCCCGCTGCCTGCAGCATGGGGATGTCGTTGATGTTGTCGCCGAAGGCCCAGGCGTCGGCGAGACGCTCGCCCAGATGCTCGCATAGCCACGTGAGGGCCGTTCCCTTGGTGGCACCCTCGCCCATGACCTCGATATTCATGGCGTACGAACGCGTGACCTCAATGCCTCCGAGCGTGTCGAGCTCCGCCGCGATGGCGTCGCGATCAGCCGGGTCGTGCCAGTACATGGCGATGCGCTCGAGCGTCTCGACCTCGTCGATCTTGCTGTCGATATCCATGTCGATCGGTGTTCGTGTGCGCTTGAGCGAAGCCGCGATGTGGGGGTCGCCGCCGCAGAATTCGTCCAGGCGCGTGTAGAGCGAGCGGGGGAGGAAGCACTGGCCGTCGGCGAAGATATCAAAGGTGACGTCATGGCCGGCGGCAATGCTATGGACGCGGTGGGCGATGGCGCGGTCGAGCGGTCGGCTCAAAATGCGCGTAGCACGTGAGGTATCGGTGGGCGTACCGTCGTCGAGCTGCCAGACGCTGGCGCCGTTGGCGCAGACCGCGTAGTGTACGGCGGGGTGGGCGAGGATGGGCTCAAAGATGCCCGACAGCGGGCGCCCCGTGCAAGGCACAAACTCAATACCGCGGCGCGCGAGCTCGTCGAGCATTGCCCAGGTGGCGTCGCTCATCTGCTTATCGCTCGTCAGCAGCGTTCCATCCATATCGGAAAACACAATCATTCGCTGCGATCCTTTCTACTGGCATAAAAAGCGTGGCCGAGGGCGGTGATGCCCTGGCCACGCTCGGGTTCTATAACGGTCTGCGTCCTAACGATCGGCGAGCGGCTTGTACTCCAGCGGCTCGATAACCGGGCGATACGCGGGACGGATGATGCGGTGCGCGCAGAAGAGCTCTTCCATGCGGTGTGCCGACCAGCCGGCCATGCGGGCGACGGCGAATAGCGGCGTAAAGAGCGTCTCGGGCACGCCGAGCATCTTGTAGATAAAGCCTGTATACAGGTCGATGTTGGCACAGATAGGCTTGGTCATGCCGTGGTCGCGCATCACCTGCGGTGCCAGGCGCTCGATGCGCTCGATGAGCGCGAACTCATCGCCCAGGTCCTTCTTGGCGGCAAGCGTGCGCGCGTAACGGCGGCACACCTCGGCGCGCGGGTCGCTCAGCGTGTAGACGGCGTGGCCCATACCGTAGATGAGGCCCGTGCCGTCGAAGGCCTGCTTGTCGAGAATCTTGCTCAGGTAGGCTGCGACCTCGTCCTCGTCCTCCCAATTGGAGACATGCGCGCGGATGTCCTCGTGCATGGACACGACCTTTGCGTTGGCGCCGCCGTGGCGCGGGCCCTTGAGTGAGCCGATGGCCGCGGCGTAGGCGGAATACGGGTCGGTAGCCGAGGAGGACAGCACACGGCAGGCGAACGTGGAGTTGTTGCCGCCGCCGTGCTCGGCATGCAGCATGAGCATCACGTCGAGTAGCATGGCTTCATCGCGGGTGAATGCCATGCCGCCGCGCAACACCTGCAGGATGGTCTCGGCGGTGGAGAGGCCGGGTGTGGGGTGCGGCACATGAACCTCGGAGCCGCGGCGCTTGGCGACCGAGGCCATATGCGCGAAGGCGGCGATGCGGGGGAGACGGGCGAGCATGGAGATGGCGACGTCGATTTCGTGCTCGGGTGTAATGGCGTCGGGCTCGGCGTCGAAGGCGTAGAGCAGCAGCACGGCGCGCTGAAGCACATTCATGATGCTCGACGACACCGTGGTCATGGGGAACTCTTTGACGTACTCGTCGCTCAGGTGCCTAAAAGCGCCCAGACGTCCGCAAAAACCGTCGAGCTCCTCTTTGTTGGGCAGCGAGCCCGTGATGAGCAGGTAGGCGACCTCTTCGTAGCCATAGCGATTCTCGGCCTGGGCGTTGTTGACCAGGTCCTCGATGCTGTAGCCACGAAGCGTGAGCTTGCCCTGGTCGGGCACGACTTTGCCGTCGACCTTGTTGTAGCCGTGCACGTCCGAGATGCGGGTAAGGCCCGCGACCACGCCCGAGCCGTCGGCGTTGCGCAGGCCGCGCTTGACGTTGTGCTCTACGAACAGGCCCTCGTCGTACGGGGCGGTCGGCAGGCCGTGGTAGAGGTTTTCGCTTTCGGGCGAAATCTGACGGCTCGCCTCGTAATCCAGAACCAGGCGGCTCAGGTGATCGTCGAAGCGGTAGTAGATTTTCTTGGCGTCGTAGGCCATGCGCGCTCCTCTCCGGTCCGCTTTGGGGCCGCGCGCTTGGACGATATGACGTCAAGCTGCCCCGAGCGGCTTGCTCGCTACAGGCGGTACATAAAGTTAAAGACGTCCTCGCGCTGGATGGACACGTTGACGCCCGAAAGCTCGCCGGCCTCGGCCAGGGCCTTCTGCAGCTCGGCGAAGTCGAGCTTGGACTCGGCGGTATCGGCCAGCATGGTCATGGTGAAGATGTCCTCGATAATGGACTGCGTGATGTCGCGGATGTCGACGTTGGCCTCGCCCAGGACGCGGGTGACGCCCGCGACGATGCCGGGGCGGTTCTTGCCAAGGACGGTGATGACGATACGGGAGGACGAGATCTCGGCCATGGGAAACCCTTTCGCGTGATTGCGGCGCGCGCGGGGCGCTCCGCTACGGTACAGTGTTCATCATTGTACCCGTCTGGCGCCAAAAGGGGTGTGCTTACTGCGGCGTTACACGTCTGCAACATGGGCGAAGGGGCGACAGGGTGCGTGTCCGCTGCGGTTGGCCACGCCGCGTTGCACAAAGACCGTGAACCTTTTGTGGGACACGCGGCGCCGTGGTACCATAGCCGAGTTTGTTGTCTTGGTCGGAAACCAAGACGCCTTATGCGCTGATCGGTAACCAGCGCCTGACCAATAAGGAGTCCTACCATGAAGCAGGGTATCCATCCCCAGTATGTCGAGTGCACGGTGACGTGCTCCTGCGGCAACACCTTCAAGACGCACGCTACCGTGTCCGAGATGAAGGTTGAGCTTTGCAACGAGTGCCACCCGTTCTACACCGGCCAGCAGAAGTTCGTCGACACCGGTGGACGCGTCCAGCGCTTCGCCGACAAGTTCGGTGGCGCCGCTGCCGCCCAGCTCAAGAAGGCTGAGGAGGCCAAGGCTGCCAAGGCCGCCAAGGCTGCTGAGGCCGAGGCTGCTCGCAAGGCCGCCGCTGAGGCTAAGGCTGCCGAGAAGGCTAAGCGTGCTGCTAAGTTTGCCGAGGAGGCTGCCAAGCAGGCCGCCGAGGCTCCCGCAGAGGCTCCCGTCGAGGAGGCCGCTGCCGAGGCCGAGACCACCGAGGCTGCTGAGTAAATAGCTCGCCGCGGAATCGCTCGCATTCATGGCATGAGGGCCGTGCATCCATTTGGGTGCGCGGCCCTTTTTCGTTTTAAATTAGTGCAAACTAACCTGTCCCCATGGCACCACATGGCAGAGAGGCGGCGTTTGCCCAGATAGACCTGCCAAAATTAACCTGTCCCATTGTGGCAGGTTGGTCGTAGTTATTACGTGGCGGTCGAGCTCGACCGTATAGGCCGCGCCTTGTTTGGCTAAAGTACAATCATCTGTGTTTAACTCGCCCGCAGCTGCACGGCGTGGGCTATGGCCAAAAAGGAAAACCACATGGGATTCATGTCAAAGCTGCTGTCCTTTGGATCCGATAAGGACCTTAAGCGCTACTACAAGATCGTCGACCAGATCAACGGTCTTGAGCCCCAGTTTGAGAAGATGACCGAGGAGGAGCTCCGCGCCCAGACCGATAAGTTCCGCGAGCGTTACGCCAACGGCGAGTCGCTCGACGACATGCTTCCCGAGGCCTTTGCTACCGTGCGTGAGGCTTCCAAGCGCACCATGGGTATGCGCCACTTTGACGTGCAGCTCATTGGCGCCATGGCACTGCACGAGGGCCACATCGCCGAGATGAAGACCGGCGAGGGCAAGACGCTCGTCTCCACCTTGGCCGGCTACCTCAATGCTATCGCCGGCAAGGGCGTGCATGTCGTTACCGTCAACGATTACCTGGCAAAGCGCGACTCCGAGTGGATGGGCCGCATCTACAAGTACCTGGGCATGACCGTCGGTCTGCTCCAGAACAACATGCCGCTCGAGCTCAAGCGTCCGGCCTACCAGGCAGACGTCACCTACGGCACCAACTCCGAGTTCGGCTTTGATTACCTGCGCGACAACATGGTTACCCGTCCCGAGCAGCGCGTGCAGCGCGGCCACAACTACGCCATCGTCGACGAGGTCGACTCCATCCTGATCGATGAGGCCAGGACGCCGCTGATCATCTCGGGCGCTGGCACCAAGTCCGCCAGTACCTACAAGGACTTCGCGCGTGCCGTGCGTGGCCTGGAGCGCGGTGAGGACGTGTCGCATGACATGCTCACTGCCACCGAGGATGTGGAGCCCACGGGCGACTACGTCATGGACGAGGCCAAGCACACCATTGCCGCCACCGAGCGCGGCCTTAAGAAAATCGAGCGCCGCCTGGGTATCGATGACATCTATGCCGATCTCTCCGGCCAGCTGGTCAACCACCTGCAGCAAGCGCTGAAGGCCCAGTACATGTTCCACCGCGATAAGCAGTACGTGGTCACCAACGGCGAGGTCAAGATCGTCGACGAGTTCACCGGCCGCATCATGGAGGGCCGCCGCTATTCTGAGGGCCTGCACCAGGCCATCGAGGCCAAAGAGGGCGTGCTCGTACGCGAGGAGAACCAGACCCTGGCCACCATCACCCTGCAGAACTACTTCCGTCTGTATGACAAGCTTTCCGGTATGACCGGCACGGCACTTACCGAGGATGCCGAGTTCCGCGAGATCTACAAGCTGCCCGTCGAGGTCATCCCCTCCAACAAGCCCGTGCAGCGCGTGGACCACGAGGACCTGGTATATCGTACCATCCAGGCCAAGTACAACGCCGTTGCCGACGACGTCGAGCGACGTCACGCCAAGGGACAGCCGGTCCTGGTGGGCACCGTCTCCATCGAAAGCTCCGAGAAGCTGTCCGCCGCCCTTACCGAGCGCGGCATCGCGCACGAGGTTCTCAACGCCAAGCATCACGAGCGCGAGGCCCACATCGTTGCCCAGGCCGGACGCTACGGCGCCGTGACCATCGCTACTAACATGGCCGGTCGTGGTACCGACAT
>URVF01000040.1 GCA_900551185.1 uncultured Collinsella sp.
GGGCTCGGAGATGTGTATAAGAGACAGATCCTGGCCGCCGTCGGTCGCAGGGTTGGCGGTATTGGCGAAGGCGATGAAGTCGGCCGGAACCACCACAGTGCCCTGGTGCAGCAGCTGATAGAAGGCATGCTGGCCGTTGGTGCCGGGCTCGCCCCAGAAGATCTCACCGGTGTCGGAGGTCACGGCGCTGCCGTCCCAGCGGACATGCTTGCCGTTGGACTCCATGGTGAGCTGCTGCAGGTAGGCCGGGAAGCGGTGCAGGTACTGGCAGTACGGCAGCACGGCGTGGCTCTTGGAACCGAAGAAGTTGACGTACCAGACATTGAGCAGGCCCATCAGCGCGACGGCGTTGTTCTCGAGCGGGGTGTTGCAGAAGTACTCGTCGATGGCGTGGAAGCCCTCGAGGAACTGCTGGAAGCGCTCGGGGCCGAGCACGACGATCAGCGACAGGCCCACGGCGGAGTCAACGGAATAGCGGCCACCGACCCAGTTCCAGAAACCGAAGGCGTTGGCGGGGTCGATACCGAAGGCCTCGACCTTCTCGAGTGCGGTGGAAACGGCGACGAAGTGCTTTGCCACGGCCTCGGCGTTCTGCTCATCGGAGCCGTCGATGGCGCCCTGAGCCTTGAGCTGCTCGAGCATCCAGGTCTTGACCTCGCGGGCGTTGGTGAGGGTCTCGAGCGTGGTGAAGGTCTTGGAGACGATGATTACGAGCGTGGTCTCGGGATCCAGGCCCTTGAGCTTCTCGGCCTGGTCGTTGGGGTCGATGTTGGAGATGTAGCGGCAGTCGATACCGGCGTCGGCATAGGGACGCAGAGCCTCGTAGGCCATGACCGGGCCCAGGTCGGAGCCGCCGATGCCGATGGACACCAGATGCTCGATCTTCTTGCCGGTAACGCCCTTCCACTCACCGGAGCGCACGCGCTCGGCGAAGGCATACATGCGGTCGAGGACCTCGTGCACGTCGGCGACGACGTCCTGGCCGTCGACGATGAGCTGGCCCTTCTCGCTTGCCGGGCGGCGCAGCGCGGTGTGCAGGACAGCGCGGTCCTCGGTAGTGTTGATGTGCTCGCCAGAGAACATGGCGTCGCGGCGCTCCTCGAGCTTCACCTCGCGGGCAAGATCGCACAGCAGCTTGACGGTCTCATCGGTCACCAGGTTCTTCGACAGATCGAAGTGCAGGTCACCGGCGTCAAAGCTCAGCTTGTTCACGCGGTCGGCGTCAGCAGCGAACCAGGCCTTGAGGTCGATACCTTCGGCCTCGAGCTTCTCCTGATGAGCCTCGAGCGCCTTCCAAGCGGCAGTCGACGTAGCATCGATAGGTGCGGCAACAGTTGCCATAGAGTCCTCCTCAGCATACGGGCGCACGCCTCCATGCGCCCGGACATTCAGATGCCACTATTCTAGCGCAGGTCAAGACTACAATCAGCGAGCGTTGCCAATCGGCCCCCAAACGGCAACCGATTAAAAAGGGACAGGCTTATTTTGGCAGGTCAAACGCTTTACCAACCAAAAATAACCCGTCCTTTTATGGCAAATATTAGGCCGCGGCGCAGATGCTACCGAGCAACTCACGCAGAGGAGACCCGATGCCCTCCAGCAGTTCGGGCGCGATAATGGCAAAAACGGGAACCTCGCCGGCACCCACGACGGCAGGCACCTTGCCCTCCGAGAGAATGCATCCATAAGGGACAAAACCGTCTTCGCCGGCATCGAGCGCCGCCATGCGACGCGCGAGCTCGCGCGCAAAGCCAGCAGTATCGGCATCGCCAATCGCCAGGACAAAGTCCACGCCCTCATCGGTTGCCAGGGCTACGGCCTCATCGACCAAATCGTCTCCCCCGTCGCCCCCGGCCGAACCGCAACGAAAGAGTACGCGTTCGAGCAGGGCACGATCGAGCGAGCCCAGCGCCGCCGAAACGAGCTCATCGCGCGTGTGCTTGTCGCCTCCCAGCACGACCAGTGCCTTGGTGCCGCCATAGTGGGCAACCAATCGCCCGCACCAGCGAGCCACATCCCCATCCGCAACCAAGCGCGTCGGCATACCAAACCCATAGTTGACCATTATCCCCACAACCCTTCCGTGCTTTATGGTGGTATCGATCGTTAGGCTCATGCTACGAAGCGAGCTTTTCCGAGCTGTTTCGCGCTCTTTAGGGCTGCGTTAAAACCCCGATGAAGCCGCACGACCATACTTGCCAAAAAGGGACAGATTTTGACGGTGTCCGTGCAAGCGGGTATTATCGAACAGGTATTCGATAAGAACATGTGTTTGATGGAAGGGCACGGATGGCGCACGAGCAGCACACCTATATCTGCATCGACCTCAAGACGTTTTATGCCAGCGTCGAGTGCGTCGACCGTGGGCTCGATCCGCTCACCACCAACCTGGTCGTTGCCGACGAATCGCGCGGACGCACGACCATCTGCCTCGCTATCACGCAGGCCATGAAGGACTTAGGTATTCACAACCGCTGCCGTCTGTTCGAGATTCCCGACGGCATCGACTGCATCAAAGCAGTGCCGCGCATGCAGCACTACATGGAGGTGTCGGCGCAAATCTACGGCATCTATCTGGAATACGTCAGCCCCCAGGACGTGCACGTCTACTCAATTGACGAGTGCTTTATCGACGTGACACCCTATCTGGACCTCTATCACACCGATGCGGAAGGCTTCGCCTGCATGTTGCGCGACGAGGTCCTGGCGCGCACCGGCATCACGGCGACGGTCGGCATCGGCCCCAACCTATTCCAGGCCAAGGTTGCACTCGATATCACCGCCAAGCACGTACCCAGCCGCATCGGCATACTCGACGATGAGACCTTTCGCAAGGAAATCTGGCCCCATCGTCCCATCACCGATATCTGGGGCATCGGCCCCGGCGTGGCAGCACGACTCGAAAAATACGGCGTCTACGATCTGATGGGCGTCGCGGCGCTCGACGAAAACCTGCTTTACGACGAGCTCGGCGTCAATGCCGAGTATCTCATCGACCACGCCTTCGGACGCGAGCCGACAACCATCGCCGATATCCAAGCCTATCGCCCGCAAGCAACTTCGACCACCACAGGACAGGTGCTCTCGAAGGGCTATGCCTACGAGCAGGCCTACACCGTCTTGCGCGAGATGGTCGACAACGCCGTGTTGGACTTGATCGATAAGCACGTGATCTGCGACAGCATCTCGCTCTTTGTGGGCTACGCGAGCGAGCGCGCCGACATACGCAGGCTTGATGCCAGCGGTACTGCACAATATGTGGACGGATGCGGACACCTGCGCTCGAGTACGTCGAGCATCGAACCCACCGCAACCGCCGGCCCCGAGCTCGCGCCCCGTGCTCCCAAGCCCGTCCAGCGCGATGACGAACGGCGCCGCCTGGTGCGCGAAGCGCAGGCAATCGATGGCATCTTTGTGGGAGAGCATGGTGGCAAACCGCGTGGTGGCTATGCCGCGCTCTTTGCGCACTCCAACGCCTCGCGCAAGCTGCCCGAGCGTACCAATTCGTTTAAGAAGATCATGGGCTATTTCGATGAGCTCTGGGCGCAGACTGTCGATCCCAAACGACCGGTCAAGCGCATCAACCTGGGCTTTAGCAATCTTGTGCCCGAGGAATTTGCCACCATCGATCTGTTCAGCGATATCGAGGCCGATGAGCGCGAGCGCGACCTGGCGCGCGCCGTCCTGGCCGTGAAAGGCAAGTACGGCAAGAACGCGCTCGTCAAGGGATTAAGCTTTACCGCCGGCGCCACCGCGCGCGAGCGCAACGATCAAGTTGGAGGACACCGTGCCTAAACCCAAACAACAGCCCATGCGCCCGCCGACCGCCTTCGAGCGCCTGGCGGACCCCGAGGGCAGACGCCGCGCAGCCGACCCCAACCTCACTGCCAACGGTGCCGTGCGCGCCAACCGCGCCGCACAGTTTATGCCCTTTGCCGCCCTCACGGGATACTACGAACTCGTGCGCAAGCAGGAAATCACCGTCGAGCAAAAACGTGAGCTCACGGAAGAAAAAGCCCTCGAGCTTTCGCAAAAGCTCGAGGGCCTCAAACGCGGCGACTTGGTGCGCGTCACCTATTACGATACGTACGGCTATCGTAGCCGCACGGGCATTCTCGACGAAGCGTTACCCGCATTCAAGCTGCTCAAACTCAGGGATATCGCCATCAACTTCGACGATATCCAGGACATTGAGCTACGCGGACGAGCCTAGCGACGAGAACGCTTGCGCAAGACGAGAGCAATGCCAAGCACTGCGGCAGCTGCAACCAGCAATCCCAAGACCAGCGTGAGGGTCGAGTCGCCAGCGCGAGGCAGCGAGCCGTCCTTCGAAGTCTTCTTAGCGGTCGTCGTGACGGTGGTCGTGGTGCTGTTCGACTGGTCGTTGCCACCCGTCTGGCTGCCGCCAGGCTGATCGCCGCCACCCGGCTGCGAAGGATCGGTGGGTTCCGTCGGATCCGGAGTACCGGAATCAACCGGATTCTCCGAATTCTCCTTGCGCTGGATCCAGACCTGGCAACCATAGAACGGGTTGGCGGTACCAAGGCACAGACCCTGGTTGGTCACCGCAAAGGTGCGCAGACCATGGTTATACGGATCGTTAAAGCCATTGGTCGTCAGCGTCGTAAAGTTCACGCCGTCCTCGGTCACATACATATCAAAGCCGCGCTCGGCATCGCGCAGGTAACACATGCACGTAAGGACACTCTGTAACTTCTTGAGGTTCTCCTCGCTCAGCAGCTTATCGAGCGCATCCTGAATATCGCTCGGCAGCTCGGTGCCATAGGCATCCTCGTACTGCTGCTTAAGGCTCTCATAGCTATCGAGCATGTCCTGATACTGGTCGGCAAAGGACTTGAAGTACGCGATCTCGCCATCGATCTTCTGGACATAAGCGGCGTCGTCCTCAAAGTCCTGGGACATCGTCGCGGCCTGATCGCAAAGACCGCCCGCGGCATCCTCCAGCGCATCGCTCAGATCGCCAAAGCCCTTAGCAACCTCGGTCTTCTCGTCATCGACATCGACGGCCTTGTTTGAATCATCAACCTCAGCAGCTTCGTTCGAATCATCGACCTCGACGGCCTCGTTTGAATCATCGTCCGCAAGCGTGTTCACGGGAACGATGGGGTCGTCAGGCGATTTCTTGTCGAGCAGGTGATTGAGCAGGTCCCTAAGGCGCTGAACCTGAGAGTCCCACTCCTCGGGCGTCATATCGATAATGTCGCCATTGGAGAACTGGCCGATCGGCTCAAGCAGGCTCGCGGTATCAAAGGTACCGATATACAGCTTGCCGTCGAACTTCTGCATGCGCCAAATGTACTGGTTCTCGTTTCGGCCAAAGCCCGAAGTCAGGCCGGAAATACCGCCCTCGGGGAACATGTCGGTGCGATCGCCAACGACGAGCTCCATGTTCTCGTCCTTGTCCATGCGATAGATGTTAACCGACTGCTCAAGATTGGCATTCACAAACGAGCAGTCAACGCCACCCATGCTGCTCTTGCCGCCCTCTTCGGTGTTGGATTTGTTGAACAGGATGCGCTCGAGGGCAATCTCCTCGTCGTTGTATTCACCGATATAGAGGTAGTCGTTGTAGACGATGAGGTTGGCAGCGCCAGAACGGGTACGGGCAGGATCGATGCCAAAGCAGTACTTTGCACCGTCCGTCTTCTGATCGCCGACAATGGGAGTCCACGAATAGCTGCCGTCGGCATTCTTGTCGCCACGGACCATGGCAAACGACTGCATGGAATTATCATCGGGAGCGTTCTCGGGCGTACCGGTGCAGATGGTCGCATAGAGATGGCCATTGTACGAGACCATATCCCAAATGGCGCCGCCGTAGATGCTGTCCTGATAGCGAATCGCCGGATAGCCAAACAGCGTCTCCGAGTTGGCAATCTCGGTGAAGCTGTCCTGGCCCTTCGAGGGGTCAGACGACGTCAGGATTGTCGACACAAAATTACCGTTCGCGTCTTTACCCACATTACTGATGACGAGCTGGCCATCATGGACACACATGCCGCGGATACCGGTAGAAATGCCCTGCTTGTAGGCAGCACCGTAATCCTGCATGCTCGAAAGGCCCTGATAGACAACTTTGTACTCATCCGTCTTAGGATCGATCTCGTATACAGCAGGCAGGCCGCCTTTGCCGTCATTGGTCCTGACGCTGCCGCAGAAATAGAGCTTACCCTTATAGCTCACGGCATTGCGGAACAAAGGAGCGACGCCGTTGAGCGATTCAGAGAGTAGCAGCTTGGTCTCACCGGTCTTGGTATTGATCTTGACCAAGATGCCGCCGCTGTCCTTGTCGGCCGTGCCGTCCTCCTTCTGCTGTCCATAGAAGAAGGTACCGTTAAACATGGCCTCCAGCGTCAGGCGCATGGTTTCGACATCAAAGGAATCGCCCAGCGTGCTGTTCATGAGCGTCAGCGTGTTGCCCATCGCCGCATAGCAGGTGCCCACATAAAGCCAGTCACCATAGCTCGCAGCCGCCTAAGTGTAGCTCTGGCCGCGATCGCCTTCGTTGTTGGCCGTATTACCATCGGCGCCCGGAACGGCAACGGCACCGTCACCCTGGTAGTCGACGATGCCATCCGGCTGCGACGTTCCTACCGTAGGATGCGAGAGCTTCTCAAAGGAATACCCATTTCCCGCATTGTAGGTAACGGCACCCGATGCGTCTTCGGCGTGCGCCGGCAGCGGCGATACCAAGATAGCGGCAAGCGCTGCCACCAAGCCAAGTGTTCCCACTCGTCTCATAAGGTTATAGCCTCCCCTGTCCTAAAGCCCAGTTTTAGCATTCTTCATTTCTGTCCACGGTTAATTGCAATCTGAGCACAGCAATAATAACTGTATAAATATACACCTGTAATTTTTTGGACGGGTTCATAGATGCTCGATTGGTAGCGAATTCCGCGCAAACCGTCACCAAACTCCACTTTTGCCGCATCTAAAGGTTATTTTTGCGCAAATTTTTGGATGCCGATAGTCACAATGGGCAGGAGGCTGGTACCCACCGGAGAGGGCAACGCCTACATTTTCATAACGTAATAGCCCGCACCCCTCACTGCCGTCTCGAGTGTGTCGCGATCAACCGGGCGCTTCGAGCGCACGCGTGCCGTGTGGTCCGCGTACGTTACCGTAGCCCACACGCCATCAAGCGCATTGAGGGCATTCGTCACATTCCGGGCGCAGCCGTCGCAACTCATGCCGCCGATAAGGAGTTCCTCACGATAGGGGTAGTGGGACTCGTCGGTGTCTGCCACCACAACCTTTTTGGCCTTCTTGCCGCTCGCACCATCGCTGCAGCAACTCTTCCCGTGTGTCGAAGCGGCAATGCGACGCAGTCCAAAAAACATGCCGACGGCAATGACGGTCAGCACGATGAGATTCGCAGGATTGAGCAAGTCATTCATGCGCCCACCCTTTCAAGTAGCCCTATCTAGATACCCCCATGGGGTATCCCCATCTTAACCCAAAACCATGTCCGTTCGATCTATTAGTTTCCCTTTTCTTACTTTTTAGTTGACCAAGGCTTACTTTCGTGTATAAGTTTTCCTAGGCTAACAGTTTAGATCCGTAAGGAGCGACGTGACTCGAACCATAGACATCCCAACGTTTCAGGCAGCAGTCGTGCGCAACTGCTCCCCCACGCTCGCGGGTATCAAGCCGGCATCGCTCTTTACCTATCCAGGCACCTACGCCCACGGGGACGGCTCGACCGCAACAGAAACCATCGCAGAACGCCGAGCACGCCTGCTCAACGTTATCGCCCAGTGCAACCGCGAGCTTGACCCGCTTGGCATCCACCTGAGTGTTTTGGTCTGGCGGCCCTGCGGAGCGCTCGTGTACGTGTACCGAGCCAAAAGCCTCACCACCTATTTCGCGGACCCTCGCGCCAAAACGGCGCTCGCCTCGGAAGGCTACGACACGAGAGACCTTTCGACATGCCTTGTGCATTTGGCATCACGCATCACGCTCGCGAGTAATAACGTCGCGGAATGCGCCTGTAGCCAGACTCGATGCGCACTACCCCAGCAAGCTAGCTGCAGCAACGACTGCACCTGCGAGTTTCCGCACGAAATAGGCTACTTCCTAGGATATCCCTACGACGACGTGCACGAGTTTATCGTCCAGCGCGGCGAGAACTATAAGGTCTTTGGGGCCTGGAAGGTCTACGCAAATGTCGAGCAGGCACTTGCGACGTTTGATGCCTACCGCGCCTGCACCCAATACTTCACCTTTGTCTATCAGCAGGGCTACAGCTTGGCGCAACTTGCCCAGGCAACCCGATAGAACATAGAAGCCGTGGCAACCTGCCGCACAACTGAAAGGACTCAACATGAGCAAGATCGCCGTCGTCTACTGGAGCGGCACGGGCAACACCGAGGCCATGGCAAACCTCGTTGCCGAAGGTGCAACCGATGCCGGCGCCGAGGCAGAGGTCATCTCCTGCGCCGACTTCTCCGCAGACAAGGCCGCTGGCTATGACGCTATCGCCTTCGGCTGCCCCGCCATGGGTTCCGAGGAGCTTGAATATGATGAGTTCCAGCCCATGTGGGATGAGGTCAAGGAGACCCTCGGCGACAAGAAGGTCGTCCTCTTTGGCTCTTATTCGTGGGCCGAGGGCGAATGGATGGACAACTGGAAGGCGGACGCCGACGAGGAGGGCGTCAACGTCGTCGATTCCGTCATCTGCTACGACGCCCCCGATGATGAGAGCGAAGCGGCCTGCCGCGCCCTTGGAGCCGAGCTCGCCTAGCGGCAATGAGCTCCGCCCGCAACGCGCATTGCAACAAAACACATTCGCGTCCCAACAAAAACGGGAGCCGGATCACATCCGGCTCCCGTTTTCTGCTATGTCAGTCATATAAAGCGGCTACGAGATATTGCCCAAGAACGCCTTGGTGCGCTCGCTCTTGGGGTGGTCGAAGACCTCGCTCGGCGTACCCTCTTCCACAATGACGCCGCCGTCCATAAAGACGACGCGGTCGGCGACATCGCGGGCAAAGCCCATCTCGTGCGTCACGACGATCATGGTCATACCGTCGTGCGCCAGGTCGCGCATGACGCCCAGAACGTCGCGCACGAGCTCAGGGTCGAGCGCCGACGTGGCCTCGTCAAAGAGCATCACGTGCGGGTTCATCGACAGGGCGCGGGCGATGGCCACGCGCTGCTGCTGGCCGCCCGAGAGCTGGCTCGGCATAAAGTCGATGCGCTCGGCAAGACCGACCTTGGTCAGCTCCTCGATGGCAATCTTCTCGGCCTCTTCCTTGCTGCGCTTGAGCACCTTTTGCTGCGCAAGCATGACGTTCTTTTTGACCGACAGGTGCGGGAACAGGTTGAACTGCTGAAACACCATGCCCAGGTGCGTGCGCACTTTGTTGAGGTCGACACCCTTGGCGCACACGTCCACGCCCTCAACGATGATCGAGCCGCTCGTGGGATGCTCCAGACGATTGATGCAGCGAAGCATCGTCGACTTGCCCGAGCCCGAAGGGCCCAGGACCACAACGACCTCACCCTTGTGCACATCTAGATCGATATCGCGCAGGACCACGTTATCGCCAAAGGCCTTCTGGAGGTTCTTGATACTGACGACGACCTCGTTCGAGTTATTGGTTTCGCTCATGATAGGACCTCCTTACAAACCGGCGATGTGATCGGCAGGCGTCGCGACAACCTGTCCGGCGCTCTTGGCGGGACGCTTCTTCTTGGTCTCGGTCGTGCCCAAAAGCCTCGCCTCAAGACCGCTCACCAAGCGAGCGAGCGGCAGGGTGATGACCAGATAGAACAGGGCGGCAACCACATACGGCGTGATGGAGCCCGTCGTGGCCACGATGGTACGGGCGTTCATGACGATCTCGACCACACCCACGGCGGCAAGCAGCGACGTATCCTTGTAAAGCAAGATAAACTCGCTGGTCAGCGTAGGCAAAACATTGCGGAATGTCTGCGGAATCATAACGTAGAGCAGCGTCTGGAAGGCATTCATGCCCAGAGAGCGAGCAGCCTCGTTTTGGCCCTTGGGGATCGATTGAATACCGGCACGGAAGATCTCGCACAGGTACGCAGACGAGTTCATGGCCATGACGATAACGCCCAAGACATAGTCGTCCACCTTGACGCCGGCCAACGGCAGACCGAAGAACGCGATATAGATCTGCAGGAACGCCGGCGTACCGCGAATGATATTCACGTAGATGCCGGCGAGGCAACGCAGGATGCGCGACTTGGAGATGCGCATGAGCGACAGGGCAAAACCGAAGGGAATTGCCAGCGGAAACGCCACAAGCACGATCGAAAGCGACATAAGGAAGCCCTTAAAGACGATCGGCAGGCTCTGGACCAAAATGACCGGGTTCAAGAACAGGCGCAGGAACATATTGGAGTTCCAGGCCTCGACCCACGGCTGCTCCTTAAGAT
>URVF01000041.1 GCA_900551185.1 uncultured Collinsella sp.
CTAGTCTCGTGGGCTCGGAGATGTGTATAAGAGACAGGCCCACCACTGAATTGTTAGGCCTCCAGCGATGGAGGCCTTTCTTTTTCGGGCCCATCGCATGGGATTCGAACCCATCAGCGCGTCTGCCACAAAGGCCGTGGTCAAAAAATGGCAAAAATGAGTACTGCTACTTTGCTTACAACATATAAAAAGATAGCATTTACTTACGTTACGCAACATGTGTCCATTATAAGGACTAACAGTTGGATTAAAATCGTGTATTCATCGCCATTTCGTCTTGCTATCTAGCCTTATTAGTCCAAAATTGCTGCTACCAAATCGGTAACAGTACTCATATTTGATGTTTTTTGACCAGCAGGTCTCCCCCGCCTTAGCAAATCTAAGACAAAACGGGGTCCAGACCGCTGAATCGTGCCGCATATGGCACGTCCGCAGTCCGGAACCCGGTCCAAATTGAGTTATTGCGCTGTGTTAGGCCAAAACGTCCGACAAAATCTCGATCAGGCTGTCCACGTCGGCTTCTTCGCAGACAAGCGGCGGCAGGAAACGCAGCGTGTGGGCACCAGTAGCGTTAATCACGGCGCCGGCGGCCAGCGCGCGGGCAACAATATCATGCGCATCGCCCGCAGCGTCATCCAGATCGCAGCCGAGCATTAAGCCGCGACCGCGTACCTCGGTAACGTGCGGAAGCTTGGCCAGCGCCTGCTCCATATAAGCACCCACCTTGGCGGCATGCTCAGCGTAGTCGCCGCGCACAAGCGCGGAGAGCGTCGCGGCGCACGCCGCGACAGCCAAGCAACTACCGCCAAAGGTCGAGCCGTGGTCGCCCGGCTTAAACACGTCGGCGATCTCCTTCTTTGCCACCACGGCACCCATGGGGACGCCGTCGGCGATGCCCTTGGCAAGACTCATGATGTCGGGCTCTACGCCATAAGTCTGGAACGCAAACGGCTTGCCGGAGCGGAAGATGCCGCACTGGACCTCGTCGGCGATAAGCACGGCGCCCACCTCGTGTGCCAAGTCGCGCGCAGCCGCCATAAACTCCTCGGTCATGGGATGCACGCCGCTCTCGCCCTGGATCGGCTCGAGCATCACGGCGCAAATCTCGCTTCCGAGCTGCTTAAAGATTGCGCGCAGCTCATCGACATCGTTGGGCGTGCAGGCCACAAAGCCGCCCGGCAGCGGACGAAAACTGTCCTGCAGCCAATCCTGCATGGTCGCCGCAATGGTCTCGAGCGTACGACCGTGAAAACCGCCACGCATGCACACGATGGTGTTGCCACCGTTGCCGGCACGCTTGGCGTACAGGCGCGCGAGCTTCATCGAGCCCTCGTTGGCCTCGGCACCGGAGTTGGCAAAGAACGTCTCCCACACCCGCTCGCCCGCAGCCGGAACGCCAAGCGCCGCCGCCGTAGTCTCGTCGCCGGCGGCAATCGCGTCGGCAAGCACGCACGCGCCATCCACATCGTCGTTAGCGAGCTTGGACAGTAGCGCCGCGACCTGGCCACGCTGCTCGATGTAGAAATAGTTGGAGACATGCAAGAGCTTTTTGGTCTGCGTCTCGAGCGCCGACAGCACTGCCGCATTGCCGTGGCCTAGGCTGCATACGCCAATACCTGCAAGAAAATCGAGATACTCACGGCCATCGTCACCGATGAGCTTCATACCGTGACCCTCGACAAATTCGACCGGAGAGCGACCAAAGGTGTGCATAACATAATGGGATTCGAGTGATTGTTGAGCTGCAAGTGACATGGGATACCTTTCGTTAAGCGCCAGGAAGCGCAAACTGTAAGCGTAATCGCGTGGCGATTTAAAACCGACTAGACCGTTTGAAGCTTCTCGACCTCGTCGAGGTTCTCGGTCAGGCGCGCCGCAAAGGTCGAAAGCGGATGCGGGTGTGTATCGAACTCGTAGGCCGTCTCGGTGGAGTGGATCACGGTACCGACACCGGCATCGGTCAGCAGCTCCAGAAGCAGCGAGTGCGGTGTGGTGCCGTTGATGATGTGAGCACGGAACACGCCGGCAGTCAGGGCGTCGACAGCCGCTCGCAACTTGGGAATCATGCCCTTGTCGACCTCGCCGCCGTAGAGCATCTCGTTAACCTCGTCCAGCGTCAGGTTGGAGATGAGCGAATCCTTGTCGCTAAAGTCCTTGTATAGGCCGTCGACGTCGGTAAGGAAAATCGCCTTGTGCGCATGGAGCGCTGCAGCAACAGCACCGGCGGCGGTATCGGCGTTGATGTTGAAGAAGCCGCCGTCCTCCCCCGCCGCGACCGTGGCGATAACAGGGATGTACTCGCTATCGAGCAAGCGCTCGATATAGTCGGTGTTGACGTGCGTCACTTTGCCCACGCGGCCGAGCTTGGGGTCAAGCGGCTCGGCGATGAGCGTACCGGCGTCACTGCCTGACACGCCCACAGCCAAGTTGCCATGATGATTGATGGCAGCAACCAGCTCTTGATTAACCTTGCCGCCCAGCACCTCGCGCACGATATCCATGGTCGCCGGCGTGGTCACGCGCTGGCCGTTCTTAAACTCGACGGGGATATCGTAATGGCTCAGCGCCTCGTTGATGGCCTTGCCGCCGCCATGCACGATGACGGGGCGCATGCCGATGATCTTGAGCAGGACGATATCACTCATCACGTCGCGGCGCAGTTGCTCGTCGACCATGGCGGCTCCGCCATATTTGATAACAACCGTCTTACCGGTCAGGTTTTTAATCCACGGCAGCGCCTCAAACAGCAGCTGCGCGGTCGCTTCGTTGGATTCGCTTGAACGACAATCGCGTGCGAATTTCATAATCTGCCTCGTCTTTCGTATCGTTATCGCGCCGTGCTCCGCCGTCCACAATCGCGGCAAGATGCGCAGCGTGCCTGGAGTCTAGGAACGGTAGTCGCCGTTAATAGAGATGTACTCGTGCGTGAGGTCGCAAGTCCACACGGTGGTCGCCGCGTCCCCTGCGCCCAGGTCTGCCGAGATCACAATCTCGGGCGCCTCAAAACGTCGCAGGGCCTCGTCCTCGTCAAAGGGAACGGTCAGGCCATCACGGCAGACGGGCATACCCATCATGTCGATGGACACATCTTCTTGGTTAAACTGCACGCCGCACTTGCCGAGCGCCATGGCAACGCGGCCCCAGTTGCAGTCGTGGCCGGCGATGCAGGTCTTGACGAGCGGCGAGTTGGCGACAGCACGGGCGGCGATATCGGCCTCCTCGTCGTTCGCGGCGCCGGTGACGTTAACCGTCACGAGCTTGGATGCGCCCTCGCCATCTGCGGCGATGTTGCGCGCCAGGCTCTCGCACACCTCATGCACGGCAAAGGCCAGCTCATCGAAGGCGTCGGAGCCCTCGACAATGGGTTCGGCATCCGCGGCAGCAGCGCCGGAGGCAAGCATGATGCAGGTGTCGTTAGTCGAGGTGTCGGAGTCGACCGTTACCTTGTTGAAGGTCTGCTTGACGGTGGAGAGCAACAGGGCGTGGAGCGCCGCCGGCTCGACGGGGGCATCGGTAGTGATGACCGCGATCATGGTGGCCATGTTGGGCATGATCATACCCGAGCCCTTGCACATACCGCCCACCGTATAGGCATTGCCTGCGTGCCCCGCGGCCTCGCTGCGGTAACACACGGCATACTCCTTGGAGTGTGTGTCGGTCGTCATGATAGCGCGAGCGGCATCGGCGCCACCGTGTGCGGAGAGCGCCTCATAAGCTGCCGGAATCGCCGTCTCAAACGTGTCGATCGGCAGAATCTGACCAATTACGCCCGTGGAGGCGACCAGAATCTGCTGGGGCTCGCAGCCGATGACCTGCGAGGCGATGTTGCAGGTCTCGCGCGCGCAGGCAAGACCGGTCTCGCCCGTGGCGGCGTTGGCGTTGCCAGAGTTGATAGAAACACCGGCGATGATGCCATAGCCCTTGTCGGCGCCGCCCAGGTTGGCACGACTCACCTGCACGGGCGCCGCACAAAAGCGGTTAGTCGTAAACACGCCGGCCCCGGGACAGGGTTTATCGGGCACGACGAGCGCGTAATCCAGGCGCTCGGGATTCTTGCGGAATCCGGCATGGATGCCCGCCGCCTTAAAGCCGGCTGCCGCCGTTACGCCGCCCTCTACGGCACGAATCTTGATATCGAACTGCTCAGCATTCATCGTCCCTACGACTCCTTATATCAAATAAAAAAGCGGGCATCGGTTGGTGCGCCATGCCAGTCACAATCATGAGACCAGCCTAAGAGTGGCGCCCCACTCGATGCCCGACTACAAAATCGCTAACAATCGAATGTGCTACACCGGGCACGCCACTGTGGGCAAGCCTCGTCGCTCGTCAAAACCAAAGACGATGTTGGCGCACTGGACCGCCTGGCCTGCTGCACCCTTGCACAGATTGTCGATGGCGCCCGTAGCCACCAGAACGCCCGCGCGCTTGTTGAGCGCGAGGCCGATCTGGGCGGCGTTGGTGCCGACGACCGAGGCCGTCTTGGGCTGCTGGCCGGCATCGAGCACGCGCACGAAGGTGCGACCGGCGTAGAACTGCTTGTAATGGTCGACGACGTCCTCAAGGGTCAACGTGTCGATAGCCTGCGGCGCGAGCGGCATCGTCACCGTAGAGAGCAGACCGCGCTTGAGCGGTGCCAGGTGCGGGGTAAAGACAACGCGATCGGTTAGGCCCAAGATCTGCTCGATTTCGGGCGTGTGACGATGCTTGCCCACGCCATAGGCCTCCAGGTTTTCGTCCGCGCTGCAAAAATGCGTACGGGCGTTGCAGGACTTACCGGCACCCGTTACACCGCTGATAGCGTCAACGATCACGGGACCGCTCTGGGCAACCCAGCCGGCGCGCACGACAGGCGCGGCGGCAAGGCTCGTTGCGGTGGGATAGCAACCGGCGCAGGCGACCAGTACGGGCTTGCCGTCGGCGTGGTCGGATGCAGCGGCCTCCAAATCCTGGCAGAACAGCTCGGGCAAACCAAAGGCGCGGCTCTTGAGTAGCTCGGGGCTCGTGTGCTCGGCGGCATACCAGGCCTCAAAGGTGGCCGGATCGCTCAGGCGATAATCGGCCGAGAGGTCAATGCAGGAGACTCCCGCGGCAAGCAGGGCGGGCACCTGTGCCATGGCAGCCGTGTGCGGCACGGCCAAAAAGACCGCATCGCAGTTCTTGAGCTCGGGGGCGTCATGCGTCGTGAAGACAAGATCGCTTACGCCGGCGAAACTCGGATACACCGCAGACAACGGCTGGCCGGCATCGGCGTTGGACGTAATGGCAGCAAGTTCAAACTCGGGATGACCGAGGACGAGGCGAATGAGCTCGGCGCCGGCATATCCAGCCGCACCGACGATTCCAACCTTTAAAGACATATCAGACTCCTTGTCTGCAGTTATGCACCAATGCGCATCCCGCAGCCGTCGTTATGAAGTGGGTTGAAACTTTAGCACCAAAAGATGCATATCTACGCAAATCTTTTGCATATTCATGCATTGAAACAGTCCCGACACATTCACTCGAAGGAATTGACAAATAAATGCGGGCCCCATATTGCCCAGTGCGTCTTACGGTGACGTTGCAATGTGGGGCCCGCTACATGCGAGAATTTGAATTGTCGAAGCTTGCTGAGAGACTCGTTTAGAGCTCGATCGGCACCCATTCGTCATGGTTGCAGATAAAGGCCTCGGGTTCCTCCACGCTAAAGAAGACGAGCGTGGGATCGCCTGCGCCCTCGTAGTGCTCGCCTAGGCGCTCCAGGTGCTTCCAGCCTGCCTCGCGCATATCGGGAGCGGCCTGGTCATCAAGACCCGCACGCCCGCGCAAGATGAGCCAGCCATGGCCCGGCCACCAACTCGTGGCCTCAAAGCGTTGATTTTGCAGCAACTCTTGCCACACGTCTTTGGTGCGCGCCGTTACAAACCACAGCTTGCCATCCTGGATCTGCGCAAACGAAAACGGACGCACATGCGGCTGCCCGTCAACGCTCGTCGCCAAATACCATGCCGGCACCGACGTCAGATACTCCAACACCGTATTCAATCCGTCCATGTGTCCTCCTGGCACTAGTCTTTTTGGGTCGGGGCTGTTTTGGCTACCCTATGGTTAAAGCTCCAGGCGCTCCTCGCTGCCGTCGATATCACAGAAGCGGGCGGCAATATTGCGCACCGAGAAAAACGCAAGGCGACCGTCGTTGGCGCTCTCGTGATCTTCGCCGATGCCCACCATGTGCTTAAAGCCGGCTTGGCGCACCCGGTCGCTCACGACCGCGTCGTCCTCGAGCGCGGCCTCGCCAGTTAATACGATCCAGCACTCCCCCGGTTTCCAACCCGAAACCTCAAACTTGGGGTTCGCGCTAAGCTCGGCCCACACGTCCTTATCGCGCGAGGTGCAAAACCACAGCTTGCCATCATCGACCATGGCAAACGAGAACGGCCTCACGCGCGGCTGATGTCCGTCCGTCACGTCGATCGTGGCAAGATACCACGCCGGAATACGCCTAAGATACGAACAGGCGCGCTCGAGCTGCGCCGTGCGATCGTTGTCGGTCATAGGACCCCTTTCCTGCGCTCGAATCGCGCCTAAACAAGTTGAAGATTGATGACGATGACGCAGATGGGCAGCAACGCCGTCACCACCGCCGCCAACGCATCGCCGCGGCCAAATGCAAGCGCATGCAGACGTGTGCGGCCCTGCTCGCCATGATAGCAACGGGCATCCATGGCGGCAGACAGCGTTTCGGCATGACGAAACACGCCCGTGAACAGCGGAATCGCCACACTGCCGAGCATACGCACGCCACCGAGCGGGCCTCCCGTCACGCGCGCACCGCGGCTCGCCTGCGCATCGGCCGTCTGCTTCATCTCGGTGGCAAACTGCGGCATAAAGCGCAGCGCGATACCCATGATCATGCCGAGCTCGTGCGCAGGAAGTCCCACACGCGCAAACGGCGCGAGCAGGCGTTCAAAGCCCGCGGTGAGGTCGAGCGTCGGTGTGGTGAGCGTGATAGCGCTCATACCGGCCATCATCAAGGTCAGGCGGCACGTCATAAAGGCGGCGGAATGCAGCGAGCCCTCGCTTATCTGCAAAAAGCCGAGCTGCCACAGAATGCGCCCGCTCTGGTCGGAAAACAGGTTGAGCACCGCGACCACCGCGACAATCGCCAGCAGCGGTGCCATCGATGACAGGACGCGACGAGCCGGCACCCGGGACACGGCATAGATCAGGACAACGAAGATTGCGATCGGGACCAGTCCGCGGAAGCTGCTGACCGTGAGCGTCGTGATCAGAAACACAAAGCCCAAGAGCAACTTAGTTCGCGGGTCCAGGCGGTGGATTGCACTATAGCCGGGATAGTAGCTACCAAACGAAAACGCCTCCATTAACAGCCCTCCTCTCGCGTGACCGTCTTGGATTTAGCCTTGTCCGCGACGTTAGAAGGACCGTCCGAGCGACCGATTAGCAGGTCCACCAACTCGTCTGCCAGCGACTCAACCGTATAGAGGCCGTCAAAGCGCAGCGGCACGCCTGCCTTCGCAAGCGCCAGCGCCATGCGCTGAGCGGCAGGTACGCCCAAGCCGATTGATTTAAGCTCATCCGCATGCGCAAACACCTGAGCGGGCGTGCCCTCGGCAAACACCGCACCTTTGTTCATTACGACGATACGGTCGCAGCAATTGGCCAGGTCATCCATGCTGTGCGAAACCATGACGACGGTCAGGCCATCGCGGTAAAGTCGATCGATGAGCTCCAAGAAATCACTGCGCGCCGCCGGATCGAGCCCCGCCATGGGCTCATCGAGCACCAGGACTTCGGGCTCCATGGCGAGCACGCCGGCGAATGCCACGCGCCGTTGCTGACCGCCCGAAAGCTCAAAGGGGCTCTTGTCGCCGACCGTGGCCAGGTCGAGGCCCGCGCGCGCGAGCGATGACTCAACGCGGCGGGCAACCTCGGCCTGCGACAAGCCAAGGTTACGCGGACCAAATGCCACGTCCTGTGCCACGGTCTCGGCAAACAGCTGACGCTCTGGATACTGAAACACCACACCGACCTTTGCCTTAACCGCGGCGGCATCTTTCTTGTTTGCCAGGTCGAGCCCCAATGCGTAAACGGAACCCTCCTGGGGACGAATCAGACCGTTGAGATGCTGAACCAGCGTCGACTTACCCGAACCGGTATGGCCCGCAAGGCCCAGGAACTCGCCACGACGCACCGTTAGCGACACATCACGCAACGCCCAGGGGCTGCTCGGGTCGTTGCCCCAGAGGGCCTGTTTGTTCGATGCACCCTCGGCGGCTAAGCGCTTGTGCCAACGGCGACGCTCGCGGGCGCTCAGCGAATAGCTATACGAAAGGTGCGAAATCTCGATGACGGGCTGCAGCGCGTCTGCGCCATCGATTGCAGAGGAGACGTTGTCGGGAATACGAGGATCAGATGCGAAAGGCCGTCCGGCGATGCCTGTCCTACTCCGCTCGGCATAAACCTGCGCTATATCGGCAACCATATCCGCCTCGCGCACTTTCGCGCAAATGGGCACGCCCTTCGCGCAAAGCGCCCTGCCAAGACAGCACGATGCCGGCATATCCAGGTTCAGCCGCGCGAGTTCGTCCGCCTGCGTCAAGATTTCATCGGGAGTACCGAGCATGGCAACGCGGCCCGCTTGGAAGACAGCAACGCGATCGGCCTCGGCGGCCTCTTCCATAAAGTGCGTAATCATCACGATGGTCATGCCGCGTTCGTGCAGCGCGTGACAGGCCTTCATGAGGCCCTTGCGCCCGCGCGGATCGAGCATCGAGGACGCCTCGTCCAAAATGAGCACGCGCGGCTCCATGGCGAGCACGCCGGCAAGCGCCACGCGCTGCTTTTGTCCGCCCGAGAGAGCGTGGGTCTCGTGGCGCTCAAAGCCCACCAGACCCACGGCCTTTAGCGCCTCGCGCACGCGCTGCGCGATCTGGGCCGATTCGACCCCTAAGTTCTCGGGACCAAACGCAACATCGTCCTCGACAAGCGTCGCCACAAGCTGGTCGTCGGGATTCTGGAACACCATGCCCGCAGTCGAGCGGATATCGTAGACCAGCTCGGGATCGGACGCGTCCATGCCGTTGACGCACACCGTTCCCGCATCGGGCTGCAGCAGCGCGTTCAAATGCTTGGCAAACGTCGACTTGCCCGACCCGTTTCCGCCGAGGATGCAGAAAAACTCGCCGTCCTCGATGTTCAGATCAACGCAATCGAGCGCCGGCACGACACCGTCATAGCTAAAGGAAACGCCCCGACACTCAATCATGCGCGGCCTTTGACCTGGTCCTTTTTAGGCGTGATGAGATTAGAGACCGCCTTGTACACCGCCAGCGTCAACACCGAGTTGAGCACGGTCTTGATGAGGTTGAACGGCAGCACGGCGGGAATCATGAGCGGGGCGATCACATCGACCGAGCCATACCAGAACCATACGCCGATGGTCAGGTTCGCGACCATGGACAGCGCCGTAGCGGCAATGACGCCGAGCACCAGGCCAATCACGGCACCCTTATAGGTATGCATCTTCTGATAGACGATAGCCGCGGGCAGAATATAGCCCATCGTGGCAACCAAGTTCATAAGCGCGCCGACCCAGTCGCCCGTGGTAAGCGCATGGATAACGATCGCCATAGCGGCAACAGCGGTACCGGCACCGGGGCCATATGCAAACCCACACACCATCGCCGGCACCAGCGACGGGTCGTAGGTCAAAAACGGCGCCGAAGGAAGGATGGGCAGCTGCACGTACATAAACAGGGCACCCAAGGCGCACATCAACGCCATGGTAACGAGCTGTTTGGTGCTCCACCTATTCGTGTTCTCAAAATGGATATGCTGCGACTGTTCAGACATAAGATCACCTGCCTCTTTCATCCGGACTCTAACCGTTGGTACTGGAATCTCACCAGTTCAGCCGGCATGCGAACCAACGCACACACGGGTCGCGGACTCATCGGCTCGATCGCAGGCATCTCACCTGCGCCACGGCGTCCCTTTGACACCGCCCGATTTACCGCCAGTGGGGAATTTCACCCCGCCCTGAAACAGCAACTGCAAGTGTAGCACGGGCAGGTTTTCGCGCAAGTATGCCAAGGGTAATTTATGGTGGGGATCAGTTGCCGTAACAACCACGTTCCCCACCCATCCCAAAGTAACGCGCCTTTCGCGCAAAGCGCGAAACAGCGAAGGGGACACGTATCCCTATCAACCACGTCCTTCTCCGCCCGCCGACCTCAAGGCCGTAAACGCAGGGAATCCGGGGGCGTGACGGGGTTTCTCTCCGGAACATTCCGCAGGACGCAAAGAGGCTCCGCAGCGCGAAGCGCGATGCGGAGCCTCTTCTGTCTCTTATACACATCTCCGAGCCCACGA